>VBAX01000142.1 GCA_005883075.1 Candidatus Bathyarchaeota archaeon
CGAGGATGACGACTGGGGCGGCGGGGATAATGGCACCGAGGACAACTAAGGTCTCCGCCTAACTACTTCTTCAAAATACTACAAACTGTTTCTGGAAAGGCGCTGAAAGGGTAACAGGAGTTCTATCTTGGACCAACGGGAGGGCATTCCGTATTAGGACGAAAAACTATGCAATACCTATCATGCAGACTCAAGGCGCTACCCTTAATCGCGTTAAGTCTGCTCTTCTTGGTACCTGCGATGGCTTTCCAAACGGCCAACGCTAGTACCGTTAGCAATGGAGATTTTCAATCTCAAAGCTTCTCAAAGGTGGTTGACTGGTACGACTACGTGCGACAGTACGCTGCTAACAACAATCTACCTCAACCAAATGCTACTGAACACGCGTACATCTACACGAACTACGTTAACGTGGGCGGGTTCCAGCTCTTCTATGCAGGGCTCGTGAACGCGACCCACAATGGAACGTTCGTGACCATACCCATCCAGACCTTCTTCGAACACTTCAAGACCGTCGGGGGAAAAGACGCCATAACAGCTTCTTCATTCATCAGCCTCGTCAGCTTCAACGAATCCAACGCCGACCCCTACCCCAACTCGCCTGACAAGACCGACACAGTCTACGCTAGCTTCAGCCTCGGCGTGAACCTAACAACAATCACTGGCCACAAGTTGCCGGGCTACGTCGCAACCAGCCAAATCACACCCCTAACCCAGGTCGACAGCCAACACTACACATGGGGACTGAAATACACCAACCTCAACGCAATATGGTGGAAGATCAACCCCGATCCATTCATCCCAACCGCTGACCTTGTCACACCGAGAGGCTTCGCCCAGTACAACGAACTCAGTTTCAACTATGCGCTTGCAATCGATCCCACGTCTAAGACGGCAACGCTAACCACGAGCTACACCCTCGGCAGGATGACAGACCTTTACATTCTATCCCCGACCCCAGCAATCCATCTCAATGCAGCAGGAACTTACAACCTAACCGGTTACCAGATCAGTAACCAGAACATTTACCAGTTCCTACAATCCAGACAAATGAAGCTCTCGATAGTCCTTGGCAACAAGGCAATTCTTGCCGGAACGGTCTCCGACAAAGACGACTCAGGCGCAAGCGTCGACAACAGCAACTCAACTGACGTCACCCATACCGCGGTGAATACAGACGCGAGCGACGGCGACAAGATCTTCAGAGCAGACTTCGGTGTGAAATCGAAATACCAGCTCTACAACTATACAGCAGACTCCTCCGAGAACACCGCCTCTCCATACAGTGTAAACGTGAGAACGGTCAATGTCAATGCTTGGGCCGGGAACCACGCCTTCTGGTTCCAGAACCGCTTCATGGGATTCTTACCCTTGTTCGTCGCCAACGTAGATCCTGGACTAATCCAGCAGGCCAAAGCAGGACTCATAGACTTCACCGTCTCAGACTACCTCTACATCATATCCTATCCAACATGGGGCGGCTACAAGATTGTGCACGACCCAGACTACACTGCATTCTATACTCCCGCTAGCAATGTTGGACTACTCACCGCCATATTCCTAGCAGTAGCTGTCGCAGCAGGAGTTGGAGGCCTATTCGCTTTCCTTTTCAGGAAGCGAAGAGCTGCCGGCATAGCAGTCAGTGGAGTTGGGCCGACTGGTCCAAGCCCGACTCAGGATCCGACCCCCTCGGGCCCAACTATTCCTGGACGATAGCGCTTCAATTTTCTACCTTTACCTCTTTTTCTCCGTCGCCTAGGGAACAGTGAGCTAAACTTCATCTTCAAAGCCAGTACCACCGCGAATTACCCATGGCAACCTCCGGTCCCGCGATAGATGTATCACATCTAACGAAAGTCTACGGGCCGACTGTTGCACTCAACGATGTCACGCTATCTGTGAACACGGGCGAAGTGCGAGGCCTTCTTGGACCCAACGGGTCCGGGAAATCGAGTCTGATGAAAACAATCATGGGCTTGACGAAGCCATCTTATGGTTCAATTCAGGTTCTCGGCTATGACGTCCGAGCCAGCCCAATGGACATCAAGAAGATCGTTGGCTACGTTCCTGAGTCCCCACGGCTCTACGAATTTCTTACTGCCACCGAATATCTTGATTTCATAGCAGATGTCCGAGGACTACCTTACGAACAGAAAAAGGAACGCATCGCTCGATTTGTTGACGCCCTCGACCTTGAGGGAAAGCAAGGTGACATGATAAGTAGCTACTCGCAAGGCATGAAGCAAAAAGTCGCGATCATCGGAGCATTGCTCCACAGGCCTCGGGTCTTGCTCATGGACGAACCGCTCAACGGCCTAGACCCAAAGTCAGCCAGGCTGGTTAAGGAACTCATCCACGGTTTTGCCAAAGAAGGTGTGTCGGTGATATTCAGCACACACATTCTTGAGATCGCGGAGGCCATTTGTGACAAGCTAACCATCCTTCAGTCTGGGAAAATTCTGGCAGAAGGAACTTCGAAGGACTTGAGGGAGAATGCGGGACTTCCGGGATCCGGTCTCGAAGATGTCTTTCTAAAGCTTACCGGAACGAAGGGAGTTGAGGACATCGTTGAGGCACTAATTAGATGAGACTTGCTGTTCTGTTCAAGTTTGCCAAGGTTCTCATGATTTCACGTCTTCGAAGTACCCGGCGTTCAATCGTTTCTCGAAGTATCACTAGTCGGCCGATTCTCATCGGCCTCATAGGTATCGTTCTCTTCGTCGCTGCTTTGCTTTTCGGTTACCTGACAACTGTTTTCCTTAGCTCCGGCGGAGCCCCTTTGACGGGGCCGGTGGCGCATCAGCTGGTCGTAACCATTTTTGGAGGAGTCCCTCTTTTCCTGGTGGGCTTCTACTTCACGATGGGACTCTTGTGGGAGGTGAACGCTTCCACGGAGGCCGAAAGCACGGACGCGATCAACTGGCTGCCCATCACGCCCGGGGAATACGTCGCAGCCTCAGCTCTCTCTACCGGCTACACCTACTCTCCACTACTCATGGTCGCATTCGGCTACGCTCTCCCAATCGGGATCCTTACCGGGAATCTTGCTGGATTCCTAGTCCTTGTTCCAATCGCCCTCTTGTCCACATCTGTGGGGTCGGTTAGCGTCGAGATTCTGAGGTCGGCACTGGCAAGCGCATCAACAGCGTTCAACAAGCTAGGCGGTAGAATCACCGTTATCATGCGAATCCTCGGGATAATCCTGATACTTCTTGTTACCCAGCTCCTATTCAGCGGAGTGTTCCTAATCCAGATCATAAGCTCTCTCGTCGGAACAGCAGCCGCGGCAAGCTTCGTACCTGTCTTCTGGCCTACTCTCGCAATAACCAAGCTGCTTCAATCCGACTTTCTAGGAAGCGCAGGATTCCTAGGGCTGAGCATAGCACTGTTTCTATTGCTTTCATACATTGCCCTATCACTCAGAGCCAAATATTGGGCCGTGACCCCTGGAGCGATCCACTTCGCCGGAGCAGGTTCGGTATCAGGGCCGAGCCGGCTCGGCTATCTTGGCCTAAGCTCTCCCTCGATCGCGATGCTCAAGAGAGAAATTCGATCGGCAACCCGTAGAAAAGAAGTGGTCAGACTTATGGCAATTCCGATCATAATGCCCATCATGATATCCTTTCCCGCGATCTTCTCCCCAGCTCCATCGTCGACATCGGGACCGGCGCAGATAGATCCGATTTTTCTAGTTATTCCCTTTCTGTTCGGGATCGGGCTGGGCTCGCTATTTCTTGGAATGACTTCGATTGGTCAAGAAGGAAGAAGGCTATGGAACATCAGCGCGCTTCCAGTTTCAGCTAACATGCTTGTGAAGAGCAAGCTCTTGTTCACATTCCTCGTCTCAAGCATCGGGCTTGGTCTAGGAGCGGTTGTCTCTGCCCTTCTGCTTCACGCTTCGATATTCGTCATTCTAGGGTTCCTAGGTCTCGGATTCGTGGTAATATTGGCCGAGGCGAGCCTAGGTATTGCTGTAGGGTCAAGGTTCCCAGATTTCTCTGACGGTCCTAGGCCAAGATTTGTCACGGTGGTTGGCTCGATAATTGGAGCCGTTTTGGGTATAGTTGAGATGGCAATAATGGCTCTCCCCCTAATTCTGTCATTAATCCTGAGAACGTTTCTCTCGATCTTACTTCCCCTCCAGTTTGTACTGGCCCTTTCAGGGGCTGTTGCGGGGCTGCTTGCCTGGATAGCCTACAGTATGTCGATCAAACCCGTAGAATCCATTCTTTCAGAACTGCCCAACTAGTCTGAGACCAGGAGCGCAACGAATCGGAATGCCGTGATAGTTGACGTGCAATTATTGTTACCGTGATTTTGCAGGGTCTGTTGCAGATAACGTTAATTGACTGTACTCTATCATACAGAGTTAGCAACGGTTAAGTATTAGCCATGTAGGGCTTAATACAGCGTAAAGGTAATCTCTGCATGACTACCCAACTTGTCGAAACCCTACCTGCCGCCGAAACCGAGTTCCAATACCTGGGAGGAAGCGAAAACATTGGGAGCAAAGGCGGCCACCACAACATCAAGGTCTACTTTGCTGACCTTTGGAAATTCGACTGCGTTCAGAGATGGCTCCGCAAACGAGCACCGACGACACGGGCGGAGTATCTTTCCAAATTCGAGAAGTTTCTTGCGTGGACCTCAAAAGAAATCAACGTCAGCGATCCTGACGGGCTCATCGCATGGGCTAGACGCCAGCCCAACGGGATTATTGTTCAAGACCTCATTGACGCTTACGGAGAAACCCAAACTCCAGGAACCGCGCACATCGTTACAGCCGCGGTCCGTGGCTTCCTTGGACGGAACGGTTACCGGGACCTGCCGAAGATCGACTGGACCTCGACCATGAGCTACGCAGAAGGCTACAGACGAGCCGACATTCAACAACTGCTCGGGTATCTTTCGATGCCGACACACAAGTT
>VBAX01000143.1:0-1626 GCA_005883075.1 Candidatus Bathyarchaeota archaeon
CCAAGGTGCAGGGATCATACAGCACCACTACGATGAAATGATGAAACTGGTCGACCGACTGCCTGAGCGGCCAACTTACGTCGCAGCATCTCATCTTGTTTGATATCAATAACGCCGGGGTCAACAACTAGGTCGGACTCATTCCTCTCGTAAGTCATTAGTACGCCTCTCTCTTCGTAACCCTTAGAATTGGAGTCCGTGGGCTGTCCGACTCGACCGCATTGCAGACGAGACACCATCAATCCGCTCCTTCTGGTTCAGCGACTCCACTCTACACAATGCCAAGCCCGGCCAGTTTGCTATGGTTTGGGTCCCAGGGATTGATGAGGTTCCTATGAGCGTGCTAGCATTTCACGGGAGAACTGAGGCGGGTGTCGTGATCAAGAAGGGCGGGCCAGTTAGCACTGCGCTTTGGGACAAGAAAGTTGGCGACAAGTTCTGGGTCCGAGGCCCGTACGGCCACCCGTTCAGCGTGGGACACCACCACAAACTACTGGTTGTCGGTGGAGGAACCGGGTTGGTTCCTCTGATCTCCTTCCTAGTCCATCTGAGGGGACGAGATGTCACATTGATTACTGGTGCTAGGACATCGAGCGAGCTGTTGTTCAAGGACTGGCTACTCAATGAGAGCAAGGACCACCACTTCAAGCTCGTCTTCGCCACCGACGATGGAACATACGGGGAAAAGAATCAGGTCCCGAAGGTCGTCGAGCATGTATTGAAGGAAGGAACGTTCGATGCAATCTACACTTGCGGACCAGAACCTATGATGAAACTAGTTTACGACTTGGCGATGCAGAAGAGATGCCACATACAAGTCAGTCTCGAAAGAGTGTTCAAGTGCGGAATCGGGATATGCGCCGCCTGCGTAATCGGTCCATACCTAGTATGCCACGACGGACCAGTGTTCTCGGAAAGGGAGCTCAGCGGGATGCCAGAGTTTGGAAAAACCCGACGAGACCTATCGGGGAAGAAGGTCCCGCTAGGGATGGGGCACTGAGTTTTTCCTGTGTCTAATGGAGCATCTGGTCAAGGAACGATTAAATATCTCACGACGCCTTTCCAACCTTCAGAAGGAATAGGCAATTCCAACTCACGGCTCGCTGACGAAGGCAGGAAAGGTCAGGCAGCAGACTCCTAAGATTCAGGCGCTGGACAAGCCGGGCCTCTCACCTAGAGAGAGGGTTAGGCGGAATTCTGAGAAGAGGTTCGTTCTGGGAAGAAAACCAGGCCAGAACTACATTCGAACCTAACGGCAGGGTTTCCGCACTCTAATCTGCTATTGACTTACGAAAATTCTTTCTTGAGCGGGCTGTGATTCAGCTTATTAGCCAGCACCGGGCACCGCTGGGAACGCGATCTTTGATGGAACGACGGATTGAGATGCAGCGGGGGTTAATGTTGCGAGTAATCCTTTCAATAATAACTCTGGCCGGTTTCTTCATCGGTTCACTGGTGTACGTAGGATTCTACACAGCCGGGTATTTCTGGTGGCAGAGGGCCATCGTAGTTCTGGTAGCTCTTATCATAGCTTTTTCCGCCTTGGCGATAATGTGGGTCACCTGGGCAGGTCGGCGCGGGATGATGGGCTGGTGGAGAGAATAGCCCTCGAACGATTGACCGGCC
>VBAX01000143.1:1657-4663 GCA_005883075.1 Candidatus Bathyarchaeota archaeon
TTTCCAAGGGCACGCAGCGAGTTTCGGGACCCTGCGCATTGTCTCTAGTAATTGATGCTCTGCTAGTAGTTCAATCAACTCTCGTAATCCTTCTGGCGGGGTATGAGTATCTCACTCTGATGCATTTCCCGGCTTTGCCTGAAAAATCTGGTTCGATTCCAAATGGTCTCATGGTTTCGATTATTCTTCCCGTTCGAAATCAAGCAAAAACAGTCTCCGAATGCGTTGCCTCACTGGTCGGATTGGACTATCCCCAGAAAGAGATCATCGTAGTCGATGGAAACTCTACTGATGGGACCCGAGACATCCTCAAGAGCTTCGATGGTAACATCAAGATTGTCGAGGAAGAACCTCTTCCTCAAGGCTGGGTGGGAAAGAACTGGGCCTGCCACATCGGCTACAACCAAGCCAAGGGCGATCTTCTACTGTTCACAGACGGTGACTCCATTCACTCACGCGATAGCCTTGCTAAGACGGTGAACTATCTAGAAGCAACAAAAGCCGATCTGGTAACTCTCGCCCCTGCAGCCATCCTTCGAACCTTTTGGGAGAAACTTCTCCAGCCCCCTATTTTCTGGCTCATCATGATGTTCGTCGGCGGCAAATGGGTCAACGATGACAACAAACCACGGTGGGCCCTTGGAAACGGCCAATTCATGCTCTTCAAACGTGAGGCGTACAACAAAGTCGGGGGACACTACGCAGTTCGAGACAGGATAGCCGAGGATTATTCCTTGGGCAGATTGATCAAAGCCCAAAGGCTCAGACTTAGAATGGTCACGGCCTCTGACTCACTCGGCGTTCGAATGTACTCCACCTTTCCGGAGATCTGGCGTGGATGGAGAAAGAACTTTTACTCAGTCTCGGGAAATCATCCTCTTTTTCGTGCTACGTACCGGTTGGTACTACTCTTCACCTTTCTCGTTCTACCATTTGTCGTTCTCGGATACGGCATTTACCTCTCGCCAGCAGCGCCCTTGAACATCTATCTCCTCACAGGAGGTTTCATGGCGTTCTTCCTATGGCTTGGACTAATCATTCTGGACCGGTCTATACGTGTCAGCCCTTTCTATGCACTATTGCTCCCAATCGCAATCCTTGTCTATATTGGAATAGGCATCGACTCAACAGTCAGAGGGGCACTAGGATTGGGGTTTTCGTGGAAGGGTCGGGTATACGGAAAACCCATAACTGGGCAGCTCGAAGCCCCAGTTCCCTGAGAAAACACGGGTGGAGGTTCGTAGATTGAGCCAGACAACGGAAATCGTTTCCACAGAAATAATCGAGCGCCTTCTCAGTCTTGACCATCCTTGTCGTGAGGACGTCAATCGTGTCAAAATCGAAGTTTGCCGGTTGCACCGTTCACCAACCGTTCCTCCTAACTCTGATCTTCTTCAGCGCGTCCCCGGCTCCGAACTAGTAAGGCTCAAGCCACTACTGACGGGAAAACAGGTTCGGAGCGCTAGCGGGGTAACCACTGTCGCCGTTATGCCCAAGCCGTACGCCTGTCCCCATGGAAAATGCACATACTGCCCTGGCGGGCCCGAAGTCGGGGTTCCGAGAGCCTACACGGGACAGGAGCCGGCGGTAATGCGAGCCCTGGAGAATGAATACGACCCCTACCTCCAGGTTCAGAGTAGAATCACTCAGCTACATGCGATGGGACATGCAGTGGACAAGGTGGAGCTGATCCTCGTCGGTGGGACCTTCCCGTTCCTACCCCGAGCATACCAGGAGGATTTCGTCAAACGATGCCTCGACGCTTTGAATGGCATTGACTCACCTTCCTTGCAAGAGGCGAAGAATCAGGCTGAATCGGCGAAGATTCGGAACGTTGGGATTACCGTTGAGACTCGGCCTGACTGGTCGCGGGTTGGTCATGTTGATCACATGCTTTCCATGGGTGTGACACGAGTTGAGATTGGAGTCCAGACCCTATACGATGATGTGTACGAGAAAATTCATCGAGATCATACTGTCGCTGATGTTGTTGAGGCAACGCAGATTTTGAAAGATTCCGGAATCAAGGTCGGGTATCATATGATGCTGGGGCTCCCTGGCTGCGACGCCAAACGCGATCTGGACGCGTTCCGGAGAATTTTTGCAGACCCGGATTTCAAACCTGACATGTTGAAGATCTATCCATGCCTGGTTACCCCTGGAACACAGCTCTATGAGGAATGGGAGAGAGGAGAGTACAAGCCCTACTCCACAGAAGAATCCGCGCATCTCATCGCGGATGTCAAACAGTACGTACCACGCTGGGTCAGGATCATGAGGATACAGAGAGAGATACCAGTCGATGGGATATCTGATGGCGTGAAACACGGAAATCTCCGCCAGCTCGTTCAACAAGAGCTCACGCGTCGAGGGATGAAGTGTCAATGCATCAGATGCCGAGAGGTCGGGATCTCCTACCTTAGGAACGGCGAAAGCCCAGACATGGAACAAGTCCAGCTCGAGCGAGTCGACTACGAAGGGTCTGGAGGGACTGACATTTTCCTGTCCCTCGAAGACTCCGAACATGATATCCTCGTTGGATACGTTCGAGTCAGGATACCGACCGAGAAAGCCCATAGACCTGAAATCGCCGAACAGAACACCGCAATCATCAGAGAATTGCACGTATTCGGGCAAACAGTTCCTGTAGGAGACAGGCTGGCGGGCGCGTTCCAGCACAAGGGCTACGGGTCAAAGCTTCTCGCGGAAGCAGAGCGAATCTCTCGCGAACAATACGATCGCAAGAAAATGCTCGTTATCAGTGCTCTCGGTACTAAGGGGTATTACTCACGCTTCGGCTACACTCACGACGGACCTTACATGTCCAAGAACATAGGGTAAGAATCCTTAACCGGATACGTAAGTCGCAGATTCCCAAAGGCGTGTTTCACGAATGACCGTCCAGGAGCTAGAAGGGTACCATGGGCAAGTCCTGCAACAGCTGAGGAAATCCAAGGCCAAGATCGGTAGCATCATCCGTCTCACCTCGAAATCGGGCGAAGTGTT
>VBAX01000139.1 GCA_005883075.1 Candidatus Bathyarchaeota archaeon
CTCTCCTATGGCGTTTTCTTCACTCGGGTATCTAGAGAATACAACCTTCCTGCATCAGCGACGTCCATTGTCTTCGGCGTCTTCGCCGTGCTCTTCTCTCTCTCCTCTCTTCTCCTCGGCCTCTTCATGAAAAAGAACGGGCCAGGTAAGACCATCCTGATAGGCGGAAGCTTGATGAGCGCCGGACTAGTATTCTCGTCAATCGCGAACTCCTTCCCGTTGCTGATCCTCACCTACGGCGTCATAGGTGGACTCGGCTCTGGTTCCATGTGGATGCCGACCTCCTACGTGGTTTTCGACAGCTTCGACCAAGCCAAAGTAAAGAGGGTGACCGGATTTGTCAGCGCAGGGACAGCGATCGGTCTCCTCTTCTTCCCACCTCTAGAAAACTATCTGATCGTGACATGGAATATCCAAACAGCATTCCTCATCGTCGGCTTGATCATCTTTGTGTTCACTATCCTAGCTTACCAAACATCTCGGAAAAGTACGGTAGCCTCCACGTTCGTGCTGAGAGAAGCGTTTCATCGCCTTAAAACGAAGAGGTTCGGTTTCCTTTACTTGTACTATTCCGCAGGCAACGCGTTCTCTAGGACCCTTGTCACAATATTCCTAGTGCCTCTTCTCGAGAGCAGAGGGCTGGGAACCGAGGCCGGCACTCTGGCACTGGTGCTGATCGGTGTTGGTAGCTTGACAGGAAGGCTAACGGCAGGCGTACAGCGGTTCAACGAGGAGACGATGGCCGCTATCGGTTTCATCCTCCAAGGCTTCTGCGCAGCAGGTTTGTTTGTAGCAAACAACGCAGTAACGATCGGAGTTTTCTCCGTGCTCTTCGGAATTGGCTACGGGACCTACATACCCGAGTTCGCGCTCTTGGTCAGAAAATATTACGGCATGGACCATTACAGCACGATCTTCGGGATTCTCCTGACAAGCTTCGGCATAGGCGCCTTTATCGGCCCAGTCTTCGAAGGGATTGCAGTCTCGTCTTCATTCGGTTATCTTCCAGGCTTCCTCCTGGCAGCCGCTGTAAGCTTGGGAGTAGGAGTTCACCTACTCATAGTAGGCAGGAAAATACAACCTCCGTCGTAAACAGATCGGGATGGCTCATGGATTCAGAGCGCAGACTGCTCTGGACAACGTTCATTCCTATCGTTTTGAGAAGACTCAAGCTCTGAATATGGCGGATTGACTTCTGGGGAACTATCATGGAGAAAGGCGTTGTTTTCGAAACGCAGTTATCTTCCGAGCATCATTGTAGGCTAACGTGATCAATTCCTTCGCTGTCTCAACATCCCCATCGGATCGTACGTGGAAGGTAACCCATCCAGCCCGCGCTGGTGTGAAGCGGTGCCGCTCAGCCTTGCCCTCAGTTCCGGGTTAGAACTTTCTCAGCCTTAGCCCTCGCAATACCCGCCAGCATCGCGTCCTCAGGGTCGATCGCCCGACCTGCCTTAATCTTCTCACCATAGATCATTCCCCCTTCCCTCGCCGAGAGAAAATCCAAGGCGAGTTGAGGAAGTGAGGACAAGATGGTCGTAATTTTCGACTTCTCCTCTACAGCCTTCCTACTCAAAGCTACACCAGCAAATAGCTCGAAGACAGTCGGTGAGCCAACCGCAATGGTTGCCCCCTCTCGCTCAAGTTCTCGAGCTTTCCCTACAGCTCCAGGATCCTTGGCCATTATATCGATGACAAAACTAGTGTCGGCCATCAAGAGCCGCTCATCCTGCCTGCCGTCTTATTCAGTCTCATCCGGCTCATAGCCCGAACTTCACGAACCTTGGAACGGAGTTCCGCAGCCTGCTTTGGGGAAAGAATGCCGGCCAAGTCAAGAATCGACCCTTTACCCGCAAGGCGGTTTATTACGTCGGTAAAGCTCTCCCCCGGCTCTTTCAGAGCGGCCAGCTTAATGTACGCCTCGTCGGAAATGGATATGTTTCGGGTGCCCATTTGTGTACACACACATATGTGTGTGTACCGTTTACATATGTCTTTTGTCGCTCCTCACATCGTCAACCGCGCCAGTCACACTCAGATTACGTCTCTGCAGAGCTCTCGACGTTCTTATTTCCGGAATTGCGGTCGCAAATGGTGCCGTCACGATAGTGACGTCGGGACCGCGACTTTCAAAGCCGGTTGAGACCCAGGATCATCTCATTCTCAATGTTTCGTTGGCAAGAAGGTAGAAGGGGCAGCTAGCTGAAACTATTCTAGGCTATGGCGAATCGATCAACGTCTACTAATCGTCGCAACCGGCCAGCATCTCTCTACCGGAACCGGACGTGACAAAGTTGCACTCTCGCGTCGTGGAATCTCCAGCTCTGAACATGACGGATTAGTTTCGGGCGGACTATTGTGGAGAAAGGCGTTGTTGTCGAAACGCAGTTATCTTCCGGGCATCATTGTAGGCTAATGTGATCAATTCCTTCGCTGTCTCAACATCTCCATCGGATCGTATATGGAAGGTAACCCATCCCGCCCGTGCCGGTGTGAATCGGTGCCGCTCAGCCTTGCCTTCACGGATTACTCGTTCCTGGTCTTCCCGCGACAGATGAATGTCCAAATATCTCGGACCATGGTTGTGCATGAACTGACGACCGTTAACCTGATACTCAGTCCCACCGAAACTATGCGGTGCCTCAACAACATCCGGCAACTGCAGCAACCACTCTTTCAATCCATTAATCATATTCTCAATCGCTTCTCGAATTTCTTCCAGATTTTGATTCTATGAGCGTCACATTGTATGTCCTCGATGGTCGCTCAAATTTGACTGTGACTGGCGATGGATCATATCTGTACATTTAGAGCCTGCATGCTAGAGATTATCGAATCGACTTCAGTGGTCATTCGAGTCACTCTGCCCTCTTCTAGCACCAGGATCACGTTGCAGTTCCTTAGAGTGCTCGCGCGATGGGCGATCATCAAGGTGGTCTTGCCTTTCATCAGCTCCTGAATTGTCTCGAGGATAGTCGCTTCAGTATGAACATCCAATGAACTGGTAGGCTCGTCGAGTATGAGTATGGGTGCGTTCTTGAGAAATGCGCGGGCTAGTGATATGCGTTGACGCTCTCCGCCAGAGAGCTTCATTCCTCGCTCGCCGACCAAGGTGTCGTATCCGTTTGGTAAACTTGTGATGAAGTCGTGAGCTTTGGCGGCGGTTGCTGCTCCAATAACTTCGTCCATAGTTGCACTGGGCCGGGCGAAGCGAATGTTCTCAGCTACGGTCGTAGAGAAGAGTACAGTCTCTTGATGGACCACTGCATACTGGTTTCGGAGATCCGCCAGTTTGTAGTCTCTCAGGTTGATATCGTCTAGGGCAATTACGCCTTCGGTAGGGTCGAAGAGGCGTAGCAGGAGGGTCGATAATGTGGTCTTGCCTGAACCGGTCGGACCAACTACGCCGAGGCAATTCGCCGACGGCAGTTCGAAGGATACGTCGCTGAGTACCGGATGGCCCTTCGTATATTCGAACGATACCTTCCGGAAGGAGATCTTGCCTTTAGCTCTCGCTAGGGGAAGCGCGTTTGGCGACTCGGGCACGTCGGGCTTCTCGTCGAGAACAGCACGATATCGCTCTACTCCAGTCAGAGACATCTGAATATCGAGAATTGACTGGCCTACGTTCCTCAGGGGACCGTAGAGCTGGGTCACGTAGTAGTTTACGACTAGAAGGCTCCCGAGGGTCAGCACGCCCGCTTGAACATGGCCTATGCCAATGTAGAACACAGCCGCCAAACCGGCAGCCGTCACAATGCCCACGAGTAGGCTGTAAAACGCACTGTCTACCTGTACCTTGAGTTGAGCGTTTAGACTCGCATTGTAGTGGGAGACTAGCTGCTCGTTCTTCCGTTCTTCTTGCCCGTATGATTTTACTAATCTGGAGGCGCCTAGGCTCTCTTGGGCCACTGCCATAGCGGCGCTTTCTGAGGCTCTGAACTTTCGCCATCCAGCGCGAATCCGTGGCCGGAATACGAATGTGAGAAGGAACATCACGGGAGACACGAGTAGCGCGACTAGGGCTAGCTGCCAGTCAAAGTAGACCATGACCAGGATCATTGCGCCAATAGTCAGGATGGATGTTGCCAGGGGAATCATGCTGTCGATTCCGAACGAACGTAGCATTGGGGCATCGTTTAGAGTACGATATGCTGACCCCATGGTATCATGGTAGGCTATGGAGAGACGTTGCATCTGGCGAAAGAGACGGGCCCGTACGTCAAGTGTCATCCGATTTCCGACCTTGTTGGTGTACCAGACATTCACAAGGTTCTGGAGGTAGGTCAGGACAGCGGTTCCCATGAGTATGGTGATCGCAAGCCATAGGGTGAGACTTTTGGAGACTTGGGATCCAACGAAAACTGTGAGGTATCCGGGCAATGGCTGAGAACCGAGAACACTGTCAACTAACAACTTGATGGGCAGGGGAAAGATCAGCGTTATCGGTACTGCTATCAGAGATATGATCAACAGAACAACGATTGGCCAGAGATACGGTCGAAGATCCTCAAAGGCTCGTTTGAGCATGACGAGACCTCAACACGTCTTCCGATCTAGCAAATCTGGTGAATAACCCCCGTGATAATGCAACTCCTTCAGTCCATTGATCAAA
>VBAX01000140.1 GCA_005883075.1 Candidatus Bathyarchaeota archaeon
AAGGCGTAACTATTGATGTAAGTCCCCACGAGCTGATAAAAAGCGTTCTGGGCGTGCAACAGCTCAAAGCCAGGACTACCGATGCTTCCCATCTTGGTTTGATCCAGGAGAACGCCAAACTGCCGACCGCGATACTGAGCAGAATAAAACCAGTAAACCGCTTCTTTTCGGTAGCCCAGGTCGTATAACCGGATTGCAGCGACATACAGCTCGGGGAACGTGAGTCGGTCCCAATCTTTCCTCATCTCGGCGATGGTAGCAAGAAACTCATCCTCCTTCGCCGAGGCCAGGCCGGAACTAAACCGACCGACTTTGACCTCTGGACCTTTCGAATTGTAGTAGGGCGTCACATAGACATCGATGTGCGAGGGATTGATCTCCGGCTGCGCCGCCTTCAACGCAAACGATGCGAGGTGTAGCGCGACGACCGCAAGTGATAGTTTGTTCATATTTCCCTAACTAACAGGGCTGAGGCGCCACACCATGTAAACCTTGGCGACTCTCAACCCGGATCCAAAGACGCTCAACTGAATCACTGTCACGTGTTACGGGAGACAACATACGGCTCCATCACGCCGTTGCCGACGTCGTGCACTTCAGTCAGTGTGTGCGAATTAAGCGTAATGTCGGTCCAAATGTCTTGTACCTTTGTCCGCTTGCCATCGATCACTTCCTCGTAGTCGTTCACGAACGTGTCACCGTCCCAATGCGCTGTGCCCCGTAGTTCGCATCCCGCATCAGTTGGAGTCCTGAAGTAGGTGAGGAAACGATAGCACTTGGCGCTTGGGTCCCACCAGATCGTGATGAACCACTGGAGATCTCCGCCGACAGTTCCAACAGAATGCCCCTCGGAAACCACCGCGGTTCCACCGCCAGTGACCCTAACATGTGCTGCTCCACGGCGGCCTGCACCATCAGGGACAGGCTTACCGTGCTGTACGATCTCTACAGTGTTCCAATCCCCAACCAACACCTTGGCAAGCCTGGCTATCTCAGGAATGGCTGCAGAATCGGCCGCTCGGGCTAAGACGGGCGAAAAGAGAAAAGCGGCTCCGCAGAACAGGCAACGAGTCAGAGAATTCATTGTCCAAGTTGGTTGGTTAGGTCAACAGGCCAACTAATATGGAAATAATACCAGGAAATAATACCAACGATGATGTGGGCCCAGTTCATGCCAATCGCTCCGAACACGATGTAGACGATACCCAGCCAACGATTTGTTCTGCCAACATATTGTCCTTTGTTGATCCAGGCCCCCGCAATAAAAATGACACCGGTTATGATGTGAACCACAGCATCCAACGTCGGGATATGTACGATCGAACCAAATGTTAATATCCCGATGGTGGTGGAAGCGACACCTATCAATGACGCCCAGGTTCGTTCTATTACGATTTTCATCTGCTAATCATTTGCCGCATTCCTTGAGGTGGCGCGGCCGCCTCCAACCTGAACCAGTCTTACGTCGTTTCATTGATCTACGAGTGTGCAGCTCCATTGCGCTGGGTCACCATCTGCGATGGTCTCGGTGAAAGTCCAGACCTGACCTGCAAAGTCTTTTGCCGTGTACTGCCGCTCTCCAAATGGATAGTCCTCAGGTGCGCGTAGAATGACGGCGCCATGAGCCTGAGCATTCGCATGATGCTCCCGAACATTGTCTATGCGAACCATAACCTTGTGCAAAGAGTCGGCCGCCGTGTCGGGCGGGACTTCCATGACAACAATGCCTCCTGATTTACCGACAGATAACTGTGCTCGATGATTTTCGATCAGCAGGCGCTCTCGAAAACCGAACGCCCGATAAAGCCACTTCGCCGCCTCGCTGACGTTTGGGTGTGCCAGTTCGGGAATTACAACGGCGTTGGGGATCGAACAATTAGTGCAGCATGATTCGTAAAGTGTCCCGGGACCTGTCCATAAACACAATTAACCACCGCTGGCCCGCCGCGGCGCGTAAACTGCGTTAGCTTTGCAGTACTCTCAACTACCTGTCGCGCCGTAGCAAGAAGGAGGCGGATCATCTCTCAACTTTCCTAGACGGCGTAGTCACTTATTTTTCGATTCCCTCCAAGGCGTCTGCGAGCGCCTCAGGCCTGCTGACATGCGGGCAGTGCCCGCCGGGTAGCTCAACCGGCTCCACTCCTAGAAATTCTCGAGCGGCTTTTCGCTGCCACGCTGGCGTGATCGTCCGGTCGTCAGCACTCACGATGTATGTGGAAGACACAACCGGCCAGGCGCGCAGTGGGCACGGTTCTTCCAGCGCGCGTTTTGCATAAAACATCAGCCGCGTCGACATTGCCCAATCGATACGATCGGGCGGACAATCATGATACACAAAGTCTAAAGCGACCTTGTCTTCGAGCGGATTCTGTCCGACCCAGGCTGGGTTGAACATCAACGGATCGGCCCGAAACTGTTCGATAACGCTCACGCCCGGGCGCGGAACAACCGCTGCCAGAAATACCATGCCCCGCGGCGACCAGCGTTCGGCAATGATTGGAAGGTACATTCCGCTGGCGGAATGTGCGACGCAGACAACATCAGTTCGGTTTAAGCCAGACCGGTCAAGGGCTTGAACGATAGTCTCGGCATGCCAGGCCAATCCCTCATCAGTCCTGCTTATTTGAAACGCTGGGGTCAGAACACTATGACCCCGCTGCTCCAGTTCGTGGACCAGCAGCTTCCAGCCTTCGGGTCCCTGTCCGCTGCCATGAATCAGACAGTACGCGGTCATTATTTTATTTGTCGCGCCTGCAACCTCATCTGTGTCCGCCTAACGAGACTAAGTTGAGCTCGGCTTGAGCGATCAGGCTCTGTTCAGAGTTCGTGTGAGTAGACGATAAATCCAGAATGATTGGCGACCTTTTCATACAGGGCACGTCCCGCTTGGTTCGTAACTTGCGTGTGCCAGTATACGCGAGAACTCCCAGCGTTACGAGCCGCTTGGTACACAGCCTCAATTAGGTGCCGCCCGACGCCACGCCCCCGAGCGGACTCGGCCGTAAAAAGATCCTGCAGGTAGCAGACATCACGCAATCGGGTTGTGCTACGATGAAAGAGATAGTGAGCGAGGCCAATGAGATGCCCGGACTCTTCTGCCACGAGCGCGTTGATCGGCTCAGAAGTGTCGAAGAATCTTTCCCAAGTGGCCCGAGTGATTTCTTCAGGAAGTGCGGTGGGGCCGGTGCGGCCGTAAAAGGTGTTGTACCCGTCCCACAGCGGTCGCCAAGCGTCGTAATCGGACCGCAGGATCTGCCTAATCATCGGTCGCTCGGACATCGCCACGCTTGGCAACCTGCATACGGATTAGATGTCATGGTTGCTTGTCGAGCGGCTTGTCCAAGTCAACGACCACGACATTGGGATGCCCCGGAACGTAAAAGAAATACGTGAAGACCTCGACCGGCTTCCCATCTTTGATCTTAGGCTCTGGAGGCTCTGCCTGAATCTTCTTCTTCGCTGCTTTAATGTATGCGTCCGGGAGATCACGCATCACCGCGTCCGCACTCTTGCCCGACTGTCCTGAAATCTTCCCGACCTGGACCAGTCGAACCGCTGGGGGTTTCGAGTGGTCGTGGCCGTGACACCGAAAACGACCGCGTAAATCCGAAAGCCAGGGTCTTTTTTCAAATGCTCTCGCACCGTTTGAGCAGATGCCGATGCAACTGATCCAAGGAGCAACATCAGACCGACGAAACGTAGAAGCCGAAGAATGTGAAGGGTGGATGGACGTGAACTTTTCATGCGTGCGGGGTCATGCAACTAACGAAACTAAGATCAGCCACCGCTGGCGAGGGCGCGCATGGCGGCGGGAGGAAAGGTTGGAGTCACGGAAAGCTTGTTCGTACGCCGGCCAGCGGTCGGCTGCATCATTTGGTTAGGCTTTTCGTGATCCATGCTTTCAACCGCCGCGATTGCCGCTTGGACGGCGACTGGATCAAGTGTGAGTGAGATGTGGTCGATCCCCGGGAGAACTGTAACAGGAACATCTTTGCCAGCTGTCTTGAAAACGGCTGCAAACCGATCGGCGTACGACACGTCATCGT
>VBAX01000012.1 GCA_005883075.1 Candidatus Bathyarchaeota archaeon
TTCGCCCTTTTCGTCTCGCCAGATCTTATAGCCGCATCCTGGGCGAGTACACTCATACACGTAAGTGACGTCATCTTTCTTCGCAGCCGTTTTTCTCCTGGGATGAGAACTACTCGTTCTAGAGGCCTTGTGGGGCCGAGATGTCTTACGGGATTTTGTGGCCGGCTTGGATTTGGTCTTCTTCCGAATCTTTCCGTTGGTTGAAGGCATGAGCAATTGCTAGGCTTAGGGGTCCGTCTGACTTAGAGCGTAGTGTTACTGTTGGTCAACGGTACGGGGGCACAGCCGGGTCTGTTGAGAAGCCTAGGTTGCGCTACCCTACTTTGACGACCATTTCTTCCCGGTATCCGGTGATTACCCGAAGGTAGCCTCGTAGCTGTCGATCTATCTCGTCATTACCGGAGTCGGTAAGAAGACGTCGGGGATGCAGTGCCTCGATCTTACTTCTCGATCCAACCACGGTAATATTCCCGACACCCACTCTGCGAATTACCTGCGAGCTGATTTGTTGGTTTCCGCGTCCGAATAGGAAGCCTTGTCCCCCAATCGGGGAAATGATGATTTTCGTTGAACTCTTTAGCGAATTTTTGCCGATCAAGTCCATCAAGGCTGCCTCGTCAACGTCAAGCCGCAGTGTCGTCCCATTTCCCTTGACAACATCCACTCCGAGAAGCGATTTGTTGACTCCCAAACGCTTTGCGATCCTCTCAACCGTTGATCCTGGACCGAGAATGTAGGTGGTTCCCGGGTCGATCTTTTCGATGAAATATTCGGCTATCGCGTCCAGTTCAGAATCCTCAGACATTCCGGTAGCCGATTTTGATGCTTGCATTAGTGGTCCAGAATCGGGAGTTGTAAGATAGCCGAACAGTTTGACTGACAAGCGATTCTTCCTAAACGCGATTTCATCCACATCGACAACTTCTCCCAGCCTAGTGGGAATCTGACCTTCAAGAAACGCGACAGTTGACTCCGCCGCGGCTGCTGGATTGATGGCGAAAACTGACGAGTAGATCTTCACTCCGGCGGGGACACCTAGCGCAGGAGCCTCACCGCCAACTCCTTCCAATACATCTCGGGCGGTTCCATCTCCGCCACAAAACACGATCAAGTCTGCTCTTTTTCGTCTCATTAGACGGGCAATCCTGATACTGTCATCGGATGTGGTAGTTTTTCCAATTCGTCCAACCGATTCATGTTCAAGTTTCAGTTGGTCGGCAATGCTCGCTCCCATGTTTCCGGGAGCGGTCAGAAATTCGATGCCCTGGCTTCGTCTCTGGACCTCTTCCAAGAATCTCAGGCCTCGTTCGAGAGAGACTGGCTTCGCACCCTTTCGAACGGCATCGAGAAGTGTCTTCCTACCGTCTGTGCCCCTTAACCCGACCGCTCCACCCATTCCAGCGATTGGATTGACAAGGAAGCCTACACTCTTCACATCGTCCAGACCCAATCGGTTTTAGTATTGAGCGCTTTTAGACGAGAGTCCCATCTGAAATGTGTGACCTTCAATCTCCCAGTTTTCTTCCGCTTTGGCTTTCGGTCTCTCTTGGTCGGGACGAAGAAGATGCAGCGTTTCCACCCTGACCTCTCCCATAAGATAGTCTCGTTCATCTTCCAACCATTCGAGCTTCTGGGCGTCGGGTACGGTCACGTATGCTTCCACGAAAGCGTCCACTGGAAGGTCGAGGCGCTTCCTCATTTCTTGCAATCGTCTGACAATTTCTCTCACAAAGCCTTCTCTTACTAGTTCTTTTGGAATGGTTAGATCGATGTAGACGCGGCCATCGTCGAAGCTTCCCATGGCAAAGTTCTCGGGCATTTCTTCTTTGAATGCTACCATCTGGCCAGTAATCTTGTAGTCTCGATTATCCATTTTCAACGTGTAGGATTTGTCGGCTTGAAGGGCTTGATAGAGCTGGCGTCCGTCTGTTGACCGTAGCGCTTCCGCTACCATGTTGGCCTCTCCCTTGAAAACGGGTCCGAGGCCTTTGAAGTTCGGCTCAACTCTCAGCTTCTTCAGCTGCTCTTCTTCGGCGAGGCCGACGAGTCGGATGTCTTTCGAGTTTGTCTGTTGTAGGAATAGTGGTCGTAGGCTCTTGACCGCTCGCTTTACTTTGTCGCTATTGGTAACGATAAGGACTCTGGCGACTGGTTGGCGTAATTTTACCTTCTTCGATTGCCTAGCTGATGACGATGCCGCCGAGACCTGTTGCACTACCTCCATGTTCTCCTCAAGCCTCTTGTTAATCCACCCTGGTCTAGAGCTTGGCCAAGAGGACATGTGAATGCTCTCGAGGCCCGACTTCACGGTCTTTCGAAAGGCTTGCTGGTAGACTGTCTCAGTCAGGAGTGGGATGAATGGAGAGGATAGGATTAGCCAGGTCTTCAGAGCGTAGTGGAGGGCCGCGTACGAGGCAAGTTTGTCCTTGTTTTGTTTCTCTTGCCAGAATCTTCTTCTTACTAGGCGAATGTACCAGTGGCTCAAATCTTCTATTACAAAGGCTCTCAGTCTACGCAGCGCAAGATGCAGTTGGAGGCCTTCCATATGGCCGGTCACATCTTTCAGCAAGCTCTCGCTCCGGGAGACAAGCCATTTGTCTTCGAGCCTCAGGCTGTTCCAGACTCTCCTAACCGACCACGAGTCCGGCCTGAACTTGTCGAGGTTCATGTAGAGTGTGGCGAACGAGAAGACGTTCCACGCAATCTGGAGGTCCTTTGCTGCCACTTCAACAGCGTTCCATGAAAACTGGAAATCCTCCCAGAGGGTTGACTGAACGGTATAGAATCGAAGCGCATCACGGCTGTACTTGTTGACAATGTCATCTGGGCTGACGAAGTTTCCTTTTGACTTGCTCATCTTTTCCCCCAGCTCATCCAAGGTATGTCCATGCATCACCACCGTTCGGTACGGGCTTCGGTTGAAGGCTAGGACGCTTGGAACGAGCTGGTTGTAGAACCAGCCTCTTGTCTGATCGTGTGCTTCGAGGATAAGGTCCGCGGGCCACCACTTTCTCAGTTCGACAGGGTTCTTTGGATACCCGAGGCTGGCCCAGGACGCGGTGCCGGAGTCCATCCAGACGTCCAGAATGTCAGGTTCTCTCTTTGCGTTTCCCCCGCATTTGCATTTGATCTGTATTTTGTCGACGCCATTTCTGTGGAGTTCGAACTCTTTGGGGGGGTGTATAGCGAGTTTGACGAGTTCTGCTTTTGAGCCGATCACTGTATGTTCTCCGCACTTCTTGCAGGTCCATACTGGTAATGGCACGCCCCAGTAGCGTTGGCGAGATATTACCCAGTCTCGAGCTCCTTCGAGCCAGTCGTGGAACCTCTTGGAGCCGGCCCATTCTGGTACCCATCGGACTTTTTCGTTCTCGCTTAGCATTTTTTTCTTGATGGTGGTGACTTTGACAAACCATTGGTCTGTTGCTCGAAGGATGAGGGCTGTTTTGCATCTCCAGCAGTGAGGGTACGAGTGCTCGATTGTTTCCTCTTTCCAGAGGAGGTTCTTGGCCTTGAGATCTTCGATGATCGCTCTGTTCGCATCTCTGACAGAGAGACCCGTGTATTTTCCAGCTTCATTGGTGAAGCGACCTGACGGGTCAACTGGTGAGAAGGCGGGCAGTCCGTATTTCATGCCGACCTCGAAGTCTTCTTCCCCATGACCTGGGGCCGTGTGGACCGCTCCCGTTCCTTCAGACATTGAAACGTGTTCCGCGCTGAGCAGGACTCTGTGTCGGTCCGGCCCGGTGAGTGCATGAGTCTCCTCTTGGAGTGGTGGGCGATACTGCGTGCCCTCTAGTTCTCGTCCATGATACTCCTCCAGGATCTTGTAGGTTCGTCCTCCGAGGACTTGTTCAAGCCTCTCTTTGGCAAGTATGAGCTTGTCTCCTTCAACCTCGACCAAGACGTATGGCGTGTCTGGGTGTACCATGACTCCGAGGTTTGCCGGTAGGGTCCAAGGGGTTGTCGTCCAGATGAGTATGAATTCTCCCGGTTTCTCGACCAGAGGGAGTTTTACGTAAATCGAGAAGTCTTGAACGGTCCGGTATTCGTCTGTGACCTCGTATCCTGCGAGGGCTGTCTCGCAGCGGGGACACCAGTGGACAACCTTCAACGCCTTGTAGAGGAGACGTTTCTCCTGGGCCCGCTTAATCGTCCACCAGACAGATTCGATATAGTCGTCCTTGTAAGTCAGGTAGGGATTATCCCAGTCCATCCAGATCCCGAGGTCTTTCAGAACCCTGGTCTGAGCTTGGACGTTTTCCTCCGCGAATCTCTTGCAGTCAGCGATGAACCGGTCTACTCCGACAACATTCTCTATGTCTTTTTTCGAGGTTAGCTTCAACGACTTTTCGATCAGCACTTCAACGGGAAGACCGTGGCAGTCATAGCCAGGCTGATCATGGACGTTGTAGCCTTTCATTCTGTAGTATCGGATTACGATGTCTTTCAGCGTCTTGTTCCAGGCAAGCCCTACATGGGGAGCGTTTGTTACGTATGGTGGACCGTCTAGGAAGTAGAACTTGGAACGTTTGAGGAGTTTCTTCTTTGTCTTTTGATACGTCCGGTTAGTACTCCACCAGGTGAGCGTGTCCTGCTCGGTCTGGTGAGGAGTATATTCTCTGGCGAGTTTTCCCACCATTCCAGGGGTCAATATTTGACACCCAAACCAGTCGTCCTCGTGGAATCGAAGGTCTCTGACCTCTAACGCGTGCGATCTTATCATCATCTTAAAAACAATCGGATTCCGATTCGGTATGGTCTATCCTTGTTGCGTCTGCAGGCCGACTGCTGGATGTGCCAAGGTCTCTTCGAGCCCAAGAATCTTGTCTTCTACGAGTCTCGGGTGTCAGTTGCTAAACTGAATCCGGATCAAGCGTTTGAAGGGTACACTTTCCTGACGCTAAAATGGCACGAAGAGGAGCTCTACAGACTGGCTGACAAGGATCGCAAGCGGTTTCTAGAGGACATGTCACTTGTTGCAAGTGCGTTGTCGAAGGCGTTCAATCCTGACAAGATGAATTATGAGCTGCTCGGGAATTCCATGCCACATCTTCACTGGCACTTGGTCCCCAGATACACCTCGGACCCAATGTGGGGACGCCCCATCTGGGCTGGCAATCGGCGTCGAAAGCGGTTGAACGCGGAAGGATACGAGCTGCTAACGGGAAAGGTCGGAGCCGCGATTTCGAATCTCAAGAGAGGACCCCGTGCGCGTCACAAGTCGAGTAACAATAGACCACGCCGCTCAGTTACGTTATCTTGAAACCTTCGCTAACCGCCAAACACACTCTCACGAACACTCGCAGGACTAAGGGTAAACATGTCCACTCCCCTCTATCTAGACCTAGTTGCGATGGTCGCTCCAGCCCTTTCTTTGTGGCTGCTTATCAGGCAGAAACCTTCGTTTGTCGGGATTGCACGACGTAACCTAATTCGGCTAAACATCTACTTCTTCCTAATTCTGGCTGCCGATATAGGTAGAATCATAGCCCAAAGCAGCATCGCCACCTACGTAATGCTGGTCGGCTTCTTCCTCGTCGCGATGAACTTTGGCCACGCAGCAGCAGTGGTTCAGTTTTGTCCCGAAGCGAGAACGTGGGGAGGGTCTATGAAGATCATTCTCAAGAGAACTATGTTATTCCCCCTATTTCTCCTAATTCTTGGCATTTGGCTTGCGGTTACACTCACCTTTGAACCAGTCACTTCTTCTCTTACGATGTACGGGAACGAGGCATACGTGTTGCCTGCGTTTCCGACATGGTACATTGCGCTTACTGTTGCAGTTGCGGCTCCCGTCGTCTTGTATCCTTCCTTGCTGATTCTTTCATCTCTGCGACGTGCCCAGACTTCTTACACGAGAAACTCTCTGCTATTGATGTTGTCCAGCTGGCTTTGTTTTCCCACAGTGGGACTGGTCGTTTTCTTTCTCTTATCTCCGATGATTCCATTCTCTTACGAGCTAGGTTTGATTCTCAGTTCCGCGCTCTATTGCCTGCTAGCCATTTCGATCCGGACCCTTCCCGGAACAACTAGGTTCTTGAAAACCAGCCTCTTCCCTCAAGGTCTGATAAAATTCGGAAAACGATACCTAGTTCTACACGATACCAGCATGCGATCAATATCGTTTCTATCCTCTGCTTTTCGAAGCACTATAGAAGCTGGTGCAAAAGTGGTTCTCAAGTCTTCGGCCACCTGGCTCGTAGACGGACTGTCACGCAACGATTCTCGATTCAAGGAGTGGACAGAGAACGGAAAGTTTGTCACTTCTTCGGCCCGTTCTGATGACAAAAGGTTCGGGAAAGAAGGCCTCTCGGACAAGTTTGGTCTGAGCCAAACGGCAACCGTGTTCGTGAAAGAGCTGGAGCGGCAGGATCTTCAAGGCTCGATGGTGTCTATTGCGAGAGATTCAAAGAATGAACCGGAAGCAGAAGTGCTACTGCTAGAGTCCAGCCAGGCACCTCGACCCCAAGTCGCTGATTTCCTACAGAAGAACGGGGACGTTGAGCTCGTCAATCTGTCAGAGGCGTCCGACCCGTTTTCAACCCTTGTCAACCTGGACCATCCAAGAATCGAGGGCTCAAAGATTCTTCTCGAGTACTCCTCGAACTCGAACTTCGAGGACTTGGTGAAAAAGTTCTTCGACGAGGGAATCGCTAATGCCGAGATGTGCACCCTCTTCACATCCAAGTCGAGCAAGCTCTACAGGGCGTTGAAGGGAAAGAGAATGGTGAGGATAGTCGCGGCTTCTTCTCTCGTATCTGCCCCGGACGAAACGCCTGATGGAGAGATCCAGATTCCGGACAAGGAGCTGGGCCTGGTAACCTCACTGGTGACGGATCTGTTCGAGAACAACAAGTCTGTTGCTTTGAGCTTCGTCTTCGACAGTATCACTGAGTTGATTCGGGGTGAAAGGTGGGAGCAAGTCTACTCTGGCATCAAGCAATTGATCGAGCTGCTTAGCCCTTCAACTGTCACAGCAATATTTCTCGTCAGTAAGGAGACGACTGAGGAGCGATTCTTAGGGGCGCTGAGAGGATTGTTTTCTGTCCAGATGAGGCTTGACGACACTGAGGGTCAAGCCCTCAGAGTCGTGAAGGCAGAGTTCTGATCAGTTAGAGCATACCCGTCTATCACTGGATTTGCCCTTCGATTCCTGACTCTATTTAAAATACGGGCGGATTCGTTAACAGCCGCTCGTCGAAGGCAGGAAGCTGAAACGCAGTGGAACATCTCAGTCACGATATCCTAATCATCGGGGGTGGCGCGGCTGGTCTCCGGGCTGCCATTGCTGCTGCCGAGCTCAATCCAAAGCTCGACATCGCAATCGTGTCTAAGGTCTATCCTATGCGTAGCCACACGGTCTCTGCTGAAGGCGGCATGGCCGCTGTCCTGAGAACGGACTATGACAACTTCGACCTGCACGCCTACGACACAATCAAGGGAAGCGATTTTCTAGCAGATCAGGACGCTGTAGAATTCTTCGTAAAAGAAGCGCCAAAGGAATCGATACGTCTTGAGCACTGGGGCTGTCCTTTCAGCCGTGACCCGGACGGCCGTATCAGCGTGCGCGCTTTCGGAGGAATGAGCGTAAAACGAACACTGTTCGCCACAGACAAGATCGGATTCCACCTTCTGCACACTCTCTTCCAGACGAGCCTAAAGTTCGAGAATATTCACAGGTACGACGAGTGGTTCACCACGTCGATTCTCGTGGATAATGGCCGAGTCGACGGCGTCACTGCGATTGACATACGCTCGGGGGAACTCTCATCGATCTTAGCAAAAGCGGTCGTGATCGCGACCGGCGGATGCGGTAGAATCTACCAGTTCACAACTAACGGATGGATCAAGACCGGTGATGGGATGGCCATGGCTTACCGGGCAGGGGTCCCGCTCAAAGATATGGAAATGGTCCAGTACCATCCCACATTGCTCCCGAACACCGGGATTCTGATCACTGAAGCGGCGAGGGGAGAAGGAGGTCATCTACTGAACAAGGATGGCGAACGGTTCCTGAAGAGATACGTTCCCAACAAGATGGAGCTTGGCCCCAGAGACATCTTGTCGCGGGCCGAGATGGCCGAGATCAAGGAGGGACGAGGATTCGAGGGCCCGTACGGGAGCTATGTCAACCTAGACCTCACACATCTGGGCGCGGAAACGATCGAGACGAAGCTTCCCTTCGTGAAAGAACTCGCGGAGAGGTACCTGGGAATAGATCCTGTCCATGAGATGATACCGGTAAGACCAGGTCAGCACTACATGATGGGCGGTGTCCATACTGACATTCACGGCTACACAGGCCTCCCTGGACTCTATGCTGCGGGAGAAATGGCCTGCGTCAGCATGAATGGCGCAAACCGGCTAGGCAGCAACTCGTTGACCGAGTGCCTAGTGTTCGGGGCTGAGGCTGGAATCGGGGCGGCTCAGTACGCGACCAGGCAGGGGTCGCCGAGCTTCGGAAACCCCGTTCAAGGACTTGCGATGGAGGAGGAGAAGAGAATCTATGACAGGGTTCTGAAGCATGAGAAGGGCGAAAGAATCTCGACGATTCGGACTGAGATGCAGAAGGTCATGGAGGAGCATGTTGGCATTTACCGTGACAAGAGCAATCTCAAACAGGCTTGCAGCCTTATTGGAGATCTGAAGCAGAGAATGAAGAACGCAGTCGTCGACGACAAGGACCGGGTCTACAACACTGATTTGGTTTCCGCCCTAGAACTGGATTTCATGCTTGATGTTGCAGAGACCATCGCCTATGCTGCGCTAGCACGGAATGAATCGAGGGGAGCGCACTTTCGAACCGATTATCCGAAACGAGACGATGTTCAGTTCCTCAAGCACTTGGTCGTCTATGCGACCGGAACCATTCCGAGGATAGACACGATGCCAGTAAGCATTACACGATGGAAACCAGAGGCTCGGGTCTACTAATGAGCCAAGATATCGCGACGATAAGGGTAACGCGTTATCGACCTGAGAAAGATGGGAAACCCTACTTCCAGGATTACAAGGTGCCCTACCGGAAGGACATGGTTGTCCTTGACGCGCTGAACTATATCAAAGCCAATCTGGATGGGACGCTGACCTATCGCTGGTCGTGCAGAATGGGCGT
>VBAX01000013.1:0-446 GCA_005883075.1 Candidatus Bathyarchaeota archaeon
GGTCCTGAAGAGAGTGAACCCTGACCAGGCTCAGGGCCAGAACTCTCAACGATAGCTAAGACCAGTCTCTACTGGTTAATTCCCTTCTCGCGCTGTAGCTGGCAGGACCCGCGGGACCACTTGTTTTTGGTATGCTTTCGGGAGTAAGCTTCTGGGGAGTCCTCGGAGAGACCGCTCACGCGTCACGAGGTGCTCTGCTCTTATCCCCTCCTCCTTTTCCAGAGAAAATTTCCTGTCTGGCTCTGATGATAGGCGTATATTGTGATTCAGGGCGCGATCCGGGCTTTGATCAAAGGGGAAAAAGAAGGGAAATCTAGGCCGGTTCTCGAACGATTCTAGGGCGAGATATGGAGGGTTTCCCAGATTCCGGATCAGGGCTGATAATGGGCGATTCTGCAACCCACGGTTTCTATTCGATCCTGTTCCTAGCTTGATGTCTGGCCGCA
>VBAX01000013.1:487-9820 GCA_005883075.1 Candidatus Bathyarchaeota archaeon
GAGGGCGAGGTCGAGGACTTGGTTCCGACACTATCACTCCCACCAGGCAAGTGATGATTCCCGCGACGAAGAGGGCGCCGCCCCCGATGAACACAGGCAGAACGTTAGCGCACGCGAACACGTTACCAGACAGGATAGTGAGAAGACAGGAGCTAGCTGCAGCGGCTACCAGCACCGGGCCCAGTACAACCATCATTATCCCGAGAATGAAAATATCAGATCTCAAACTTTCTCGAAATCCATGGGAAGCATTTGCTTCGCGGCGAACCGGGGATGGGCAGAGAGACTATCTAAGCCTCTGTTACTATCCCCTCGGATTCAGCGAAAAGAACGGGGTTAGCTATTTCGTTCCTGTCGAGGTCCGAGTCCGATAGAGACGTAGTTTAGTAGGCTGAATTCTTCTGGGTCGTAGATTCGTCTCGCGTCTACGATGTTCGGAGTCTTCATGTACTCTTGGAAATCTTTCGCTTTGAGTTTTCGGATCAGGTCCCATTCGGTCATGATGATCGCACAGTCTGCTCCCCTGAGAGCAGACTGAGCATTCTCGGCGTAGTCGATTTGGTCTGGGAATTGTTTCTTGGTATTCGGTATGGCCATGGGGTCGTAGGCGATGACTCGTGCTCCCTTCTTCTTGAGTTGATTGATTAATCGAATTGAAGCGGCCTCGCGGATGTCATCTGTATCCTTCTTGAACGCGAGACCCAACACGGCGATTCTCTTGGAGGGTAAGGATCCCAAGAGCTTCTCTGCCATTCCGACGACTCTGCTGGTTTGTTGCTCGTTGGTCTCTTCTGTCGCCCGGAGTAGGATCGGATCATAGTTCTTGTTTTGGCTGTAGTTGATGATCGCTTGGAGGTCTTTGTGAAAGCAGCTTCCGCCATAGCCGGGTCCTGCTTTCAGGAATAGGGATCCGATTCTCGGATCAAGGCCGATAGCTTCCGCAATCGTGCCAACGTCTACCCCGGGTATCTTTTCGGCGATATTTGCGATTGTGTTGATGAAACTGACCTTGGTGGCGAGGAAGGCGTTGCTAGCGTATTTGACCAGCTCGGCAGCCTCGGGACTTGTCAGGATCACAGGCGGTAGCGTGGCCCCGTAGAATCTTCGATAGAGTTTGGCGAGTTCGTTAACCGACTTCTTGTCGTTTGATCCGATGACTATCTTGTCAGGATGGAGGGCGTCGTTGATCGCGGTTCCTTCTTTCAAGAACTCAGGATTAGCACAGAGACCCAGCTCTGCTCCTATAACCTTGCGGCTGGACTGTTCTAGGAACCGCTTTACAGTGCCATTTGTGCTGCCAGGGACGACTGTGCTCTTGACGACAACAAGATGGTAGTCATGTTTCTCTCGAAGTGCATTCCCCAGATCTTCCGTGGCGTTCTTGATGTACGAGAGGTCGATAGATCCGTCCGGCTGACTCGGAGTTCCAACCGTCAGGAAGGTCGTGTCCGTGTGGGCAGCCACGGAAATATCGCTTGTGGCGTATAGGAGCTTCCTTCTGACAACGTTCTTCAGCATAGAATCTAGCTGGGGCTCGTGTAGAGGAGCCTTGCCTCTGCGAATCTGTTCCACTCGCGCCTGGTCAATGTCTATTCCTATTGTCCGGATGCCGCGGGACGCGAAGGTTGCGGCTGTGCATAGTCCGACATAGCCCATTCCAACGATCGAGATAGAGGCCGATTTGGTCTTCAAGTTGCAGGGCGGTACTTTGTCTGGAACTATAAAGTCTGGCGATTGCTGACAAAAGGTAATTCCCTGGCTATGGGACAAGGAAAAGATGGTTTGGCTGGATCCCAGCATGGATTCCTCGTAGGCTGTTCGTTGTGCTAGACGCGCTGGCGGCGGGTTGCTAATAAGGAGCCTGGGTTTCGGGGGGCGACGGCAAATATAATCCCGTGAAAGGTGCTCTGTCAAAAGATAGTGATTTCAAGCAATTTCATGCCAATTCTTGCGAGTCGTGAATATCCTACTTGTAAGTTCTCCGCAGATTCTCTTACAAGATGATGGCGAGACATCCCAAGGGCTGTTGATGATTAGGATCTCTCTCAAAATAACAAGGGAATGGGGAGGGTATACGCCGATGTCGCTAGGGCTCGCACTATTCCAGGGACTTAATGCTCTGTCGTGAGAGGAGAGATCGTTTTTTGGCCAAGGCTCGGAGAAGGAAAAGGAGACCGGCGCAGAACGGGGTGCAAGCAATCTTTTCCGGGAGAGGGGAAAAGAGGAGCAGGACTCGCGTGGTTGCTGGGTTCGTCTCAACTAGCGTTGCAGCCAGCCTATGGGTCTGGATCAGCATCGGGGCCGCTTCGTCGTTACTCCTGACTAGTATTGCAACGCTGCTTTCCCTGCAGGGAGCGGCATTGTTTGCATACTCTCTGGCAATACGAAAGACTCAGAACCAGGTCAGCGGGACAACGTTTGCGAGCTATGACTTCGAAGAAGGGATTGTGCAAAGTGAGATTCCGAGAGAACATGTATCCTCAGAAGGGGGCAATCTCTCGAAAAAACACGGAAAATTTTCACCCTTTCATTTCCACAGGATCATTTTGGTCGTGATTCTCGCAGGGATCATCTTGACGACGGTTGTAGGGTTCACCGCTGTCAATTTGGGTTCTCAGCATCGTACGAACCCTGGTAGCGCCGGTACAGGCGGTTCCAGCGGTGCCGGTACGAGCCCATCTGTCAAAACACCATCAAGTAGGACGATGGCTCCTAGTTTCTACGCTGTTTCCAACATAGCGGAAGCCACGGTGTCAAGCAACGCGTCCTACACGGGAGCGATAGAGACTAACGCGGATGACTTCATCATTGTTCAGATCGCTTACTCTCAGGGAAGTGGGGGAAATCTTCCAGACATTTCCTACGTAAGAGACACCCAGTCCAGCGTTTACACGAGAATAGCCAGTGCTTTTCCCGGGGCGGCGGCTAACTTCTGGGAGCAGGTCTGGACAGGCCGAGCCCCATCAACCACCAACTCCGCAAACATAACTGCAACCCCTGACTGGCTGAACTGCCCGCCTCCATGTGTGACTTCTATCATAGTCACCATGACGATTGGTCTGTATCGCGGTGTCGCCGGGGTCGGCGCCTGGAACGCTATCGCACCGAATGCCTCTTCCAATTCTCAATCCGTAGGCATAACCGCGACTCAGGCGAATTCGACGCTTGTTGAGCTTCTCAGCCATGGAGCCTACAGCAACTGTGAAACAGATGCTCCTCAACCCATCGCAGGTCAAACGTCAAGGAATTGTTTTACCGGTACTACTGAAAGAACGGAATTCTTCGATCACTCGATACCAAACGCACAGACGTACACTGAATCATATATCTGGGCGCAGGTGGAGGTGCAGAGAGGAATATATCTAGAGCTCAAAGGCATCAGCACTTCCTGAGAGTTAGCACGATAAATCGAAGAAAAAGGGGAAGGATGCTGGTGTGGCGGTTGTCAGTGCTAGAGTTGGTCTGTGACTTTCTGGAACTCTTCTAGGGTCCAGGCTTTGAGGGTCTTGGTGCGGATGTTTCCAAGGGCCGCGGTTGAGAGGGTGAACCGGTTGTATGCTTCATCGCTCGGCATCTCCACCATGGCCACCGCGTCATATTCGCCCATGGTGTAGTGGATGTCGATTTTTCCTCCCAGCTTCCGCGCGAGAGCTTTCGCGTTCTCGACTCGTTTCGGGGTGTCCTTGACGCCGCGAACACCCTGGTCCGTCCAGTTGATCAACGCAATATACTTCGGCATTGAGAAATCTTCTTGGCCATCCCGCTTGGCTCAATCTATTTAATCCTAGTACTTACCTAAACGCTGCGAGAGTTTGGCGAGACGATGGCTGAATCGTGTTCGCTCGAGTCTAAGTGGTTATTTGGCTCGTCGTAGAGGCTCGTTTTAGATTCGTGTGCCGCACGCAAACCCGCCATATCGATTTTCGTCATCTGCAACATGGCCGTTCCTTGCCGCAGCCTATGCTTTTCGACGCTAGGTTCCTTTCGCTTGGCCCGCCTCGTCAGTGCGTCGGTACACCAGCTTTACGACGCCTTTGCTGAAAGCGTCTGATTCGGCGAGCTTTAGCTTCGCTTGGCTCGCGTCGTCGAAGAGGCGCTTTCCGCGACCCAGGACGAGGGGATAGACGAGAAGCCTGTACTCGTCAATCAGGTCGTGGTGTAGCAGGGATCGTATGAGGGTTGGACTTCCGTGGATCACGATGTCGTGGCCTTCTTGTTGCTTGAGCTTTGAGACTTCGGTCGCGAGGTCGCCCTTGATCAAGTGCGAATTGTTCCAGTCGAGCTTCTTCAACGTCTTCGAGACGACGAATTTTGGCATGTTGTTGAATCGGTCTGCGAATCCGTCGGTGTCCTTTCTGCTCGGCCAGGCGGCCGCGAACCCCTCATAGGTCACACGTCCAAGTAGGAGCGCGTCCGTGGCGCGGAGCTCGTCGAGTTTGAATTTTTGGGTCTCGTCGTTCCAAAACTGGAAGCTCCATTTCTCAGGCGATTCGACGACGCCATCCAGCGAGATGAACAGCGTCGCGGCCAAGGTGCGCATTGCACACGTCGAGTCACTCGCTTTCTTTTCTCTCTTACTTTAGGCTACTTAGAGGAGTACGATTGAGAGGACTATTACGAGGCCGAAGAGGCCGGCTGCAAGTAGTGTTAGTGCGGCGCGGTGTAGTTTGAGCTTGTGATCTCTCCAATTCCTGTACTCTAACATGCCTTCTTCCACTGTCTTCGATCTGGCGATTATCGTTGTTCCATACCGAATTCGCATGACCAGAAGAGAACATAGTGCGGATGCGAGCAAGACAACCATCGATGCCCAGACGGCTGCTCTGGCCGGTTGATTGTTCGGGATGGAGGATGAGAAGACGGCCATGAGGGCCAGTAACAAGCCTTCCAGACCGATCATGGCTTGGGCTTTCTGGTCCAGGCTCGCCAGCTGCTCCACTATCCTATTGTAGTACGGTTGTAGCCCCTTGAGTTCGAGTTCCCGATGAACCTCACTCTCATCCAATGTCCTAATCCCCACGATGCTCTCGGGACCCTAGAATTTGAGCTTGGCTTCCCTCGACTTACTAGCAAGAGACTCGCGCGCAAGCCGAAAGGGGGATGGCAGGAAGGATTGGCTAGCGGGCGTTTGGGACGTTGCGGACAAAGCTACCTGGACCACAGTTTAAGTAGAGCCAAGTTTCGGGATTCTTTTTATATCTAAAGATTTCCGAATACAACCATAAGATAATATTGTAGACAAGTCAGCGTGAGCCAGCGGTTCTTTTCATGAACAATGAGCGAAAATGATACAGTGGATAAGGTGTCTCTTACTAAGAGATCCCTGTTCTGACGAACCAATTCGTACAAGACAAGGCGGGTGCAGATGATCTTGGTCAGAAGGCTTCTGATCATGTTCTCCCTCATTGTCGTGTCTCTCAGCACTCTCTCCCCCCTCGTATCTGAAGGTCGAGCAGAATCGAGCTTTACCTTCGCTTTTGCGGGTGATACGGGTCAGTATGGTGCCAGTTCTGGCTCGGGCCAGATCGGTACGGGGAGCTTCGTAAACTCGGCCGCCAGCCTTCAAGCGCTTCACCCAGGGCTAAGCTTTTTCGTGGACGTTGGAGACATTAGTTACAACGGAACCTCGAACGGTTTTCCTCCTACTGGGAACGAAGTCTTATGGTGCAACTTTGTCAAGACTAACATCCAACCGAACCTCGGCTCGAACTTTCCCTGGATTCAAGTAGTCGGAAACCATGAGGACGGGAATTCCACGTTCGCGAAGGATGGGTACATTGACGCGTTTACTTCGCCTGACTGCCTCCCCAAGCCAGCGGGTATCGGTTTCATCCCGTCAACGGCCGGGTGTCCTGACGGGTCTCTCTATTCAGGGTGCTATGGGAGGGAGGGATACTGGGACTTTCCGGTCGGTCAACCCCTTGCTAGGTTTATCATGATAGCCGGGTCGGAAAAGATCGGCAACGGAACCACTGCAGGTTACAACTACTGCCCGTTGTCGGCCTGTAACAATCTGAATTTTGATAAGCGTTGGAATTGGCTCAAGGAGGTCATCGACCAGGCCAAGGCCACTGGCGAATGGGTGATCGTGTTCGACCACAAGCCATGTCTCTCGCCTGACCTTGCAACCTCCTGCGAAGGCAACGGCACTTTCAACGGCCACAATCCTTCGGCTCAGATGTGGAACCTTTTCTTTTCCGAAGGAGTCGACCTAGTCATCAATGGCCATTCTCACCTTCACGCTAGGTCCAAGCAGCTAACCTGTCTAGGGCCTGCGGAACCAAGCTCAGCATCATTGACCAGCGTGGTATACTCTCCCTCTTGCGTAGCAGATGACGGGTCGGATAACGTCTACACTAGGGGTAAGGGAGTGGTCAATGTGATCGATGGAGCTTTCAGCCAAACAGATGACCAGATCAATTTCACTCGACCCGCTACAAGCTATTTCGCCACTGCAATGTCCGCAAGAACTAGTCCGACCCTCGATCCCCATGTCTGCTGCTTGGTCAATGGGTCACCTACAGACATGAATTCCGGCATTGGCTTTGGAGAGATTACAATCACCGCCGACCAGCTATTCTACACATGGCAGATGAGCCTAGAAACCCGTTTCATCGGGAGCCAGTCCCCAACATTCTCAGACACGTTCGTGATCAGAAATAATCCGCCCGGACAATCGTCGACACTGTTTGGCGGAATCGGAGGATTTTTCACAGAAAATTGGATGATATCGATAGCAACAGCCGCTGCCTTATCCGTCCCAGTCGTCATCCTAAGGATCCGCCTCGTCGGCCGGAAATATCGCCAACCGTCCCTGGGAGGAAATCTCCAGGTCGTCCTCGACACTGCATCCATCATCCCCCTGAAACCACCCGAAAAGGGCGCATAACCTTAGGCCATTGCTTGCGGTTACTTTGTGAACATGCAGCTCCGCATCCCAGCAACAGCTTCACCCAGTACTGGAAAGACAGTAACGGCTCTTAGAGACTTCCCAACGTAAGTCCTCCCTTATAGACTGCGACCTAGTCGTACTTGGCAGCTCATCCAAAATCGAGTCACTGCTGAAAGAGGACGGATTCAGGAAGGCTGGTGAAGGAGACGGTTCCCACGGCGGTTACGTGCGATACGAGATGGAACAGGTCAAGGTCTCATTCGACTTTCTCAAGAACTCGGTGGTCGACAGGGACGCAGAGATAGTCTTCGAGGGTGAGCTGTTCAGGAAATACTCGGCTGAGAGAACAACTGTCGGCAGATCGGTGCCGACGAGGATCAGGATGAGAATAGTGGACCCAGAGCTACTGTTCGCGATGAAATTCGTCTCGGCGAGGAGACAGGACGTTCGCGACATGTTCATGCTCGCAGGCGGAGACCTGAAGTGGGACCTGGTCTCCGAACTGGTCTGGGCGAAATGCAGCCGGGAGCTGATGGGGAAGAGGAGCCGTTCGACTAGTCGAGACGTACAATCCAAGAACTTTCGCGACAGCCTCCACGGATCATTCGGAAGAATACCTCAGGAACGGTTTGAGCTATGCCAAAAAGATTGGTGGAATTTCTAGGTATTGTATTGTTGGGAGAGAAGTCATCGGATCAGGTACTGAAGAGGCTTGGAGCTAAGATCTTCTCAAGGTCCAAGATTGCGAAACTGGTGGCAGCGGGCAGGGAAAGATGAAGAATTACCTATTTGACTACGAACATTTTTCTCAGTTTCGACGGGCTATCGTTTTACAGGATTTTTTTCCGCTTCCTCTGTTCCAAGACGAGAATTGTAACGACCACTGGCTACTGCGGCTAACGCAAGCCCAGCGTACAAGTAGATTATCCATTGCGGAATCGAGAAGAACGGGAATGAGAACGGGCTTATGCACGGTGAAAAGAGGGTGTGCCAGGCTCGGCGACGCAGCGTTTGACGAGAGGCTCATTCCTTGGTCAAGAAAGGGCGCTGACGTACTGTCGTAACTGTATGGTTTCAAGGCCTCTCGCCATCGACTCGACCAGTTCCCATCGTATGGCTTTTCCTCGTAGCTTGCACAGCTGTCTGATGTCGTCGTTGTCTTGAGGCCTTCCGGCGCGCATCTTCGCGAGCAGGAGCGCTTCGAGGCACATGATCCTTATCGGGTAATCGGCCTTTCGAACTGTGAGTGCGCTCGCAAATATCTCTCGGATCAGGATTCCACTAACGTCCTTTGTGTACACGTCGATCTTGATTCCGTTTCTGGTTCTGATTACTTTCTTTCCGCGTTCTTGGTAGGTGTTGTATCCTAGTCTTTCGAATTCCTCGTCAGTCTTAGGTGTGGCCAGAGCTATGTCGATGTCTCGCGTGCTTCTGGCTACGCCGTATTGGATGGCGGCGTATGCTCCTATGAAGACGACTTGCTTGAGGTCCTTGGCGATCTGGACTGCTGTCCTATCAAGGTTCAAGCTGGGAGGTCTTCCTCTACTTTGGTGACGAGGTCGACTGGGAACTCTCCTGTGATGGCTAACTGGTCTCTGTAGCGGATTTCGATCGCGATCGCGTCCAAGGTGCTTCTGCCGCCGGCTGCGAGACAGTCCAGGTATACTCTCTGGATTCCGTTCTCGAAATTGCCCGACTTGGGGGTTATTGATACTCTTCCGGCTTTGCCTTCTGAAAAGCCGTTCGTCTTTAGTAGCTGGGCTGCTTCTTCGACCCTGTCCACGTAGAGGTAGTATTGATGCGGTGTCTGTAGCTGTGTTAGTTCGTATGCGCGGTAGTCGAGGGATAGGAAGCCGTGCAGTGTCTTCTTGGCGTAGTTTACATCGCTCTCATCATAGGCTCTGCCAAAATGGCGTGCTTCCTTGAACGACTGTAACGATGGGACGAGGTGCGGCCAGAGCCTGTACGGCTGGAAAGCTGAGGATCTCAACGAGAAATAGCCCCTGTTTAGCCGTTCGGCCAATCCAAGCTCCAGGAGGCGTTCTAGGAGCCTGTAAGCGGTCGCTCTCGACCCGGCTAGCTGGTAGAGTTCGCTGACTCGATATGCGGGGCTGTCTCTCAGATTCTGTACTACAGCGAGCGATGGCTCTACCCTCATAGGCCGTTCGAGTATTGGTTCTCCTGACGAGTATATATGTATGTCTCATTGGTGAGAATATAACGTAGGGAAACCAGTTTGGGCTTGATTGATGCCTTTGACTATCTCTTCAATAGTTGAGGCGCACGAGGAGCAGCAGCTTCACACCTCGTGTAGCACTTGAGACTCGTCTATCACATGACGGTTTTCCGCTTCCTCCGTTCCAAGACGAGAACCGTTATCACCACGGCTACCGACGCTACGGCGAGCCCGGCGTACAGATAGATTATCCATAGTGGGATGG
>VBAX01000014.1 GCA_005883075.1 Candidatus Bathyarchaeota archaeon
CCCAAAGCTTCTCTACAACCTACAGAGTCGAGATACCATCATCCACATTTGCAGTTTGTTGCGGATCGATTGGCCAGATGCCTCAGCTGATAGTGTATCTCTCGGATAATGTTGGAATCGTCGCGACTCCGTTAGGACTCGTTCTACTCTTTGCTGTATCCTGGCTGGTTGGAGCCAATGTAAGTGCAGCAGTTCTAGCACACAGAACCAGATCGGTGAGAGGAAACGGCTCACTCCTTACTACGATGGGCAGTTTCATGGGAATCTTTTCGGTGTGTCCCTCATGCGCGCAAGGCTTGCTGGCGGCGATTCTTGGGGGATCGGGAATCGTAGTCGTGACTCTTCTCGCTTCGTACCAAGGCTATTTCATCGGAGCATCCATTCCCATGCTCGTCATTTCGGTTCTTTGGACTGCAAAGAGTCTCTCAAAGGGGTTATCGATGAATTGCGCGGTTCCGACTGGAAGGTCAGGCACGGTGTAGCCGACATGCAGTGCACGAATTTACATAAGGCATGTAACGAAAAGAGTCCCCAAAAAAGGGGGTTATTGTTGCTCTGGAAGACGGTCTTACGCGACCACTATTTTTCCGTGCATGAAGGCGTGAACTGTACAAAAGTAATAGTACGTTCCTGCTGCATTGAATGTTATCGACTTGGTGTTGGATCCGCCCGGGACAACCCCGGTATCGAAACCGGGAAGGTTGCTAGCGTTGGGGACCGGGCAACCAATCGTCCCACCACTAGCGACACCTGCAGAGTCGCAACTGGTCGCGCTGTGAGACGCCTTTCCCGTGTTGGCCCAGTACACGACCGTGCCAGACGTTATGGTCGAGTTGGCATTCCCGCTGGGATCTTTGAACCCGCATTGGGTCGCGTTTGAGCACACAGCGCCGACATCCCACATTGTGAATTTGGTCCCTTGAGGTGTAGTGCTTCCTGAGTTGACGTATGCGTAGACTCCCGCTCCAACGACTATTAGGACTATGATAACAATGCCAATCAGGATGAGGTTCTTGTTCTTTGGTTTTGCTGCTGGGGCTTCCATTGATTTTGGAGTAGTTTCCATTTTCTTTCCACTTGAATTACGCTGGGCTCGTTGCTTTTGGTATAAAGGTTGTTTCAGGCATCTACATACCGATAATCAAGACAATTCCCGTGGTTGCAACCGATTAAATATGGGCGTGGACAACCGCTATCTGGAATCTCGACTGGATGGTGGTTGAATGAGCGTCTTTCCTCCGGTCTTCAAGAGTTGGCGAGGTCAGATTCAGGACAAAATCGACAATACTCTTGAAACGAATTTCGATCGAGAGGAAGCGAATCAGATTATCAAATACATGTTCAAGACTGGAGGCAAACGTTGCAGACCTCTGCTGGTCGTTCTGTCGACGAAAGCTCTTGGAGGGGATCCTGAAGATGCGCTCGACGCGGCTGCTGCACTTGAGATAATTCACGCCGCCACTCTCGTCTTTGACGATCTGATCGATAAGGACCAAGTTCGTAGGGGGGCCCCCACAATCCATATGGCGTTCAGCAACGAGAAAGCGCTGACCTCTGGATTATTCCTTGCGTCCAAAGGCGTTCAACTCCTGTCGAACTACAAGAACGCCGAGGTCATGAGAATGATCGGCTCTACCCTAGTGGACGTTAGCAGGGGAGAGCTTCATGACATTATCTCCGACCTGAACGCGAGCGTAAGCGAGTGCATCGCGATAGCTGACTTGAAGACAGCATCACTATTCGGAAGCGCCGCGGGTATCGGAGCTGCGATTGCCGGGGTTGAGGGTAAGGATCTTGTTAGCATGCAGAAATTCGGAAGGGCAGGAGGAATGGCGTTTCAGATCCAAGATGACGTGCTTGACTTCCACAACGGGTCTGGGGAACAGCTGTTGAAGGGACCGAACATTGTTACCTCCCACTGTCTTCACGAAGCGCCTCGTCCCAACCATAATTCGGACGTATTGAACTCGAATAACGGCCATAGCAACAGGGAAGTCCTTCGGCTTCTGAAAAAAACGGGCTCTCTAGAATTTGCACGGAAACGCGCGAGAGATTATGCAATTGAGGCGAAGGTGTCGTTGCGGAAGGTAAAACGGTTGAGAAACCGGAAGATTCTCGAAGAATACGCCGATTATCTGTGGAAGAGGAAGGAATAAGGGCAAAATTACTCTCTAACTCAAACGTTTATAATAGCTCAACCCTCGGTGGCTCGAAGATCGAGCACGGGTCCAAGAAATGGTCGCACAGGGAATCCTGGAGATCGGATCTTACGTCGCGTTTCTCTTCGTCTCGACCGTTGCCCTCGTCATCATTCTACGGCTCTTCGTGAGCCCGAGGGACCCTCGCCCTACTCCTGAAAAGAAGAAGCCTTTCGAGTCAGGGCAGATCGCGGCCGGCCCCGGCAGGACCCGGTTTATCATTCAATACTATCCCTATCTCCTAATGTTTGTCGTCTACGATGTCATCGCGATGTTTCTTTTCGCCTGGGGATTGAATCTAAGAGCTCTTGGCGCGTCGGGATCGATTCCAGTTCTTGTCTTCCTAGTTGTACTGCTGATTCCTCTAGGTTACGCGCTTCATCTCGCCAATCACCGGGAGAACTGGTAGGAGTCTATACAGGGCTTGGCGGCAGTTCTTGGACCGTTCCAACCTATAGTTGACATGCTTACAAGCCCTCTCTTTGTCGAAATAGTCCTCTTTCCCGGCCTCCTATCGATCGCCATCATAGGGGCACTGCTTGGCTGGCTGGAACGCAAAGTAACGGCGCGGGTGCAGTTACGAATCGGACCGCTCTACGCCAGCCCGGCCGGCGGAATCCTCCAGATGTTTGCAGATCTCATCAAACTATCTTTCAAGGAGCTTTTCGTTCCGGAGAACTCCGATGCGTTCTTTTTCATAATGGCTCCTACGACGGGACTCGTTCTTGGCGCGGCCTTAGTCGGGCTGATCCCATTCGCCCCTGGGCTTCAAATCGCAAACATCGAGGTCGGACTCCCGGCATTTCTAGCAATCATTACCCTGTCTCCCACCCTAATCCTACTCGCCGGGTGGAGTGCTAACAGCAAGTTCCCGTTCATCGGAGGGCTACGAGCTCTCTTTCAGCAAACAGCTTACGAGATCCCGCTGTGGCTCTCCGCTCTAGGCGTCATAATGATGGCGGGAACCATGAATCTTGCCCAGATTGTTAACGCCCAAACCAGCGGATGGTTCATCCTCCCTCAGGCTCTCGGAGCGTTCATCTTTTTGGTCACTAGCGTCGCAGAAATGGAGAGACTTCCATTCGACCTTCCCGAGGCAGAATCCGAAATCATGATGGGCTGGCAAGCCGAGTATCCGGGGGTTCTCTTCCTCGCAGCCCAGGGGCCCGGCTTTGTCAAACTCTACGCTTTCTCGGCCCTTTTCAGCGTAATGTTCCTAGGGGGCTTCCTTGGACCCAGTTTTCTTCCTCCTCTCTTCTGGATGCTGCTCAAAACTCTGATAGTCATCGTGCTGATAATGCTGTTGCGATCCACATTCCCACGAGTCCGCCTCGACCAACTTCTCAGGGCAGGCTGGACCACTCTTCTTTCGCTTGCGATACTCAACATAGGCATAACCTACCTTCTGGTCGTAGGATTCCCAACGCTCTGAATCCAAAAATGACAGACCTCTTGTTTCTAGCATTCGCGGCCGTAACGATCGGCGCTGCGATCCTCGCGATCGAAGCAAGAGATCTTGTTTACGGAGCCGCGGCGCTTGGAATCGCTTTCCTCGGAGTAGCAGGACTATTCTTTCTTCTCGACGCAGCCTACGTTGGCTGGTTCCAGATTGCAGTGTACATCGGCGCGGTCGTAGTCCTGATTCTTTTCACAGTCATGCTCGTCGGGCCGAAGAAGGGAGAAAGCCCACTGGGGCTGAAACGAGTATCACTTCTCGCGGCAATGCTAGTGTCATTGCTGCTAGGAATGACTGGTGCGCTGGCCAACGCGACAGCCTTTCCGGGACCAGACTCGTGCGGATCCGGATGCGATCTATCTTTGTTCAGTACTTCTCTGCTGAAGAATTACGGCGTTCCACTAGAATTCATGTCTCTGGTGATGGCGGCTGCCGTAATCGGCGCATTAGCGCTGTCAAAGACAGATAGAGGACAGTAGAAAATGGAGCCTCTGTCGAGTTTCTTCGGTGTATCAGTGATCCTGCTCGGCATCGGAATCTATGGTCTCACAACAAAACGGAACGCGATCCGCATTCTTTTCTCCGTCGAACTAATCTACAATGCAGCCAATCTCAACATCATAGCTTTCGCCCGCTTGCGCAATCCTCCCATAGTCACAGGGCAAGTTCTAGTACTGTTTACCATTGCACTTGCTGCGATGGAGGCGGCTGTCGGACTTTCGATAATCATCCTCGTCTCCAGACTGAACGCCGACATCGACCTGTCGAAACTATCGAAGCTGAAAGGTTAGACCTCAATGACACTGCTTCTGATCGGTGCAATAGTCGTTCCGCTGTTAGCCATACCCACCCTATACGCTCTCTCTAAACCGCTAAAAGAGAAGACAGGATTCCTCTCTTTCGTCATCCTTCTCATCCCACTCGCCACGATCCTATACGCTGCGTTTCAGGGATCCGGGTCCACTCAGGGGGCCTACCAAGAATTATATTCATGGTCTCCAATTGGGAAGTTTGGCTTTCGAGTCGACAATCTGAGCCTTCCGATACTCTTCATCATAGGCCTCCTGACGGCTCTGGTCTCTCTCTTCTCCGTCCCTTACATGCGTCAGAGGATAGGCGACGATCCCAGAAGGTACGGGTTGTACTACAGCCTCTACGCGCTCTACTCCTTAGGAATGATAGGGACCGTTCTTGCCACAAACCTGATCGAGTTCTATCTCTTCTTTGAGATCATGCTCGTTCCCTCCTTCTTCCTCATCGCTGAATGGGGGTACGGCGAGAAAGAGAGAATTTCGCTCACTTATTTCATCTGGACCCATGTAGGAGCCCTAGTTCTCCTCGTCGGAATACTAGTTACCGCCTTTCTGACCGGCGCTACCGACATGGATCTCGTCATCAGCAACCTCACTGTGAATCCAGACCTCATTTCAACGACACTCCGTCTTGGGATCGTTGCAGCCATGTGCTTCGGGTTCTTTGTCAAGATCGGTCAGTTCGGACTTCACGTCTGGCTTCCGTCGGCCTATGCGGAAGCGCCTACTCCAATCAGTACGATTCTAGCTGCCGCGATGACGGGGATCGGAGGGTACGCGACCGTTCGAATAGTCATGACGATCTTTCCACAGGCCTTTCTCACTTTCTCTGCTTTCTTCGCAGGGTGGGCTCTCATCACGATGATCTACGGCAGCGCGATGGCACTGGTACAAGATGACATCAAAAAGCTCCTGGCATATTCGAGTATAAGTCAGATGGGTTACATCTTATTCGGGCTAGCTGCATTCAACTCGTTCGGCGTTTCTGGCTCAATGTTTCAGTACGTGAGCAATGGAACTGCTAAGGGAATACTCTTCATCGTAGTCGGCGCGGTCATGCTTCAGGTCCGGGGGGAGAGAAGCCTGAGCAAGCTCGGGGGGCTCGCTAGCAAAATGCCCATCACAGCCACCGCCGCCTTCATCGGCTCTCTCACCCTCGCGGGTCTCCCCGCAACAAACGGTTTCCTGTCCGAATTCTTCCTGTTCCAAGGCGGATTCGTTAGAGCTACCGATACGGCGTCCGAATATCGCCTCGTAATTGCCGCGCTGGGAATTATCGCCACCGCCCTTACCGCAGGTTATTCTCTGATGGCAATGAAGAAGATCTTCTTTGGAGCGCCAAACTCGGATACATCCGATGTCAAGGAAGCGCCCTGGACAATCACTTTTCCTCTAATCGCTCTTAGCATTGTCACCATAATCTTGGGCATCTATCCTGAGCCCATACTCGGCCGACTCTTGTCCGCCGCAAGAGCAGTAGTGGGGTCATAGAGGACTGGATAGCTCTATTCTCGCATGGCTCATCTGGATCACGCCACTAGCAGGCGCTCTCCTAACACCCATATTTGCGAAAATTCAATCTAGACTTCGCGATATAGCAGCAGTTGGTTTCACCCTCGTCGCTGCCCTGTTGGCGGCAATCACGGCCCTGGCGGTCCCCGCTCGGGACTATATGGTCAATTGGATTCCATCGCTGGGAATCACAGCAGGCGTTCTGGTCGATCCTCTCAGCCTCTTCATGGCCAACATCGTCGCTTGGATCAGCCTCCTCATCATGATCTACAGCGTTGGATACATGAAAGGCGAATTCGGCATGACCCGATATTGGTTCTTCATGAATCTCTTCATCGGAAACATGCTCTTGCTAGTCCTCGCCGACAATCTCCTGATGATGTTCTTCGGTTGGGAAGGCGTCGGCCTTTGCTCGTACGCACTTATCGGCCACTTTTACCGAGACGAGCCGAAGCACTGGGTGGGTAGCCCGGGGGACAAAGCCCTAGGTGTTTCGGAAGAATACTCGCCCACGAAAGCGGGGATGAAGGCGTTCGTGATGACAAGAATCGGAGACATCGCGTTGCTGATCGCAATCTTTCTGATCTTCGCCTTCGCGAGGACCTTCAACTACAATCAGCTAGTAGCGCATGTGGGTGACTCGGGGAGCTGGGCCGCGAATCTGGCTCGCCTCGGGCTTCTACTTCCCACGGCGCTACTGTTCTTTGGAGGACCAATCGGGAAGTCAGCACAGTTTCCCTTACAGGAATGGCTCCCGGATGCGATGACCGGTCCCGCTTCAGTCTCCGCCCTGATACACGCTGCAACAATGGTAAAGGCTGGAGTCTTCCTCACCGGAAGGATGGGACCCGTATTCTTCATCGCCCTCTCTCAGTTCAACCAAGTGTCACAATTCTTCGGCGTCATCGCCTGGATAGGAGCGTTTACCGCGCTATTGGCCGCAAGTCAGGCCGCGGTCGCTCGCGAAATAAAGAAGGTACTGGCTTACTCCACGGTCTCCCAGATCGGGTATATGATGCTGGCCCTCGGAATGGCAGGGCTCAGCGCCAACTTTCTCGCAGGCTATACTGCTGGACTCTTTCACCTTCTCAGCCACGCTGTGTTCAAGGCTTCACTTTTCCTCGCCGCGGGATGGGTATTACACGTCGCAGAATCCCGTTTCATGGACGAAATGGGAGGACTCGCAAAGGCGATGAAGTTCACCTCAGCTTCGATGCTCCTTGCAGGGCTCTCCCTGATGGGCATTCCACTTTTCAGCGGGTTCTGGACGAAAGACGCGATACTTTCTCTAAGCTTTCTCGGAGGACAATACATCCTCTACGGACTAGCACTCATCGCCGCATTCGTTACAGGTTTCTATACAGTTCGAATGTTGGGCATCACGCTTGCAGGAAAGCCTAGCAAGCATGTTGAAGATCTCATGGAAGGTGGAAAGCATCCACACGAAGCTGGCCTCACGATGCTCATTCCCTATCTTCTTCTCGCCGTTGGCAGCCTGGGATTGGGACTAGCCTACCCGCTCTACAGTGGTCCTCTGACCACGTATATTGCGGGTACTTTCAGTACAACGCTCTACAAGTTTCCGGCGGCAATCAGCTCAGCTTCCGGTCTTACTGATCTCCTCTTGCTCTCCGTGAGCACAGTTGTCGCTGCAGTCGGGGGAGCAATTGCCTACCTAATTTACTTCCGGAAAGACTATGTTTTCAAAACTGGAATGAACCCGATCCAGCGATTCCTCTACAAACGCTGGTATCTCGACGCCATCTACTACAAAGTCTTCGTTTCCGGCCTACTCGCCGCCAGCCGAGGACTCTACACGTACGTTGAACAGGGGGTCTGGAACAGGCTAAACAACGCAATTGGTCGGGACATAATGGATTATTCGCGGGCAAGTGATCAACTCGACACTCAGGTTGTCGACCGAGCCGCAAACGAGGTAGCATCGTACGGGTCCAGGCTCAGCAACCTCCTCAGAAAGCTTCAGTCGGGGGTGACGGAGCAATACGTCATCGCGTTCGCCATCGGAATAATCCTCCTCCTCGCCTACATGCTATTCGTCGTTGGCGCCACGTAAATGATTGGACTGCTATCAATCGCCATATTTCTCCCCGCGGTCCTCGCAGCACCGACATTTCTGCTAGGCAGGAAAAACCCGAAAATGGCAAAGATTCTGGGAGTAGGGACCACAGCGATCGTCTTCGCCATCTCGATCCTAATTCTGATTGTTTTCCAATATGGCCAGGCGGGCTTCCAGCTCTCTGAGAGCCTTCCCTGGGCCCGGTCCTTTGGCCTCAACTACAAAGTCGGGATTGACGGGATCAGCCTTCCACTCCTGATGATAGCCACGTTTCTAAGCCTCCTGTCCGCCGCGGGATCCTGGGATCAGATCACCTTCAGACACGCGGAGTACTATGCTCTCTTTCTCATCTTCGAAACAGGAATAATCGGCGTCTTCACTTCTCTCAACCTGATTCTGTTCTATCTCTTCTGGGAAATCGTTCTCATCCCGATGTTCTTCTTCATCGGAATCTGGGGCGGCCCCCGCCGGAAATATGCCTCCCTGAAATTCCTCATTTTCACCTATTCAGGCAGCGCAGTGATGCTGTTCGGCTTTCTTGCCCTATACGCCTGGACTGGAACCTCGGCCTACCCTGGAGGTCCCTCATTCGATTATGATGTTCTGGCAGCGAGGATTCCGAATCTTGCCCTCCCTCTTCAGCTCGCAGTAGCTATCACAACTTTCGTCGGATTCGCTGTAAAACTTCCCATATTCCCACTTCACACATGGCTACCTGATGCGCACGTGGAGGCGCCTGCACCCGTTAGCGTGCTGCTAGCAGGCTTGCTGCTCAAGATGGGAGGCTACGGATTGATCAGGTACAACTTGTTACTCTTCCCCAAGGCAGTGAGCGTTCTCTGGCCCTACTTTACCACCATCGGCCTCATCACCATGATCTACGGGGCATCAGTCGCGCTCGTCGCTAGGGACATCAAAAGAATGATTGCCCTAACCAGCGTCAATCACATGGGCTACGTTCTCCTCGGAGCATTCACTGCAACAGTTGCAGGAGTCTCAGGAGCAGTCTTTCAGATGTTCAGCCACGGACTCGCGGTGGGAATGCTCTTCCTGATGTCAGGATACATCCATGAGCATACAGGAACTAGGAATATCGACGAACTGAAAGGACTGAGAGGAAAGATGCCTCAGACGGTCTCACTTCTCTTCTTGGCCTCCTTGGCCGCCATGGCGGTTCCGGGATTTGCCAACTTCATCAGCGAATACCTCGTGATCCAGGGCGCTCTTAGCGTGAGCTATCTCTTCGCGATCGCCATAGTCGCTCCAGCTCTAACCGTCGGATACTTCCTCTGGATGCTGAGACGAGTTGCCATGACCCCTCCAATGGGTCCCAAGAACGAGCTGCATCTTCACTCTATCCTCATCCTTGTCGCATTTCTAGTGCCATTGCTGATCTTCGGAGTGTATCCGCCCCCAATACTAGGGAGCGTGATAGCGCCGACAGTGGAGAAATGG
>VBAX01000015.1 GCA_005883075.1 Candidatus Bathyarchaeota archaeon
AAGTTTTGGCAGTAGCTGCAGTTGTGGAGGATTATGCTATCCCCAACGTAGTTGTGGTTGGGAATACACTCGAAGCTGTATACTGGCTCAAAACGCTCCGTCGGCTCTACGCTTGTTACATCGACCCAAGTTCGCTTGTTTAGCATCACTGGCATCGCAATGTGCTGGATGATGAGCGCCTTCACTTCTTCGCGATGAGCATAGAGGTACCTTCCTGATACTCTCAGAACCTGCCACCCGTTAGCGCGGAGCGTTTGATCCCTGATAATGTCCCTCTCGCGGGTTGGCTCGTGCTTGTAATGCCACCAGCCATCTACCTCGATGTCCAGTTTTGCATCGGGAAACGCTGCGTCTGCAATGTATGTAGCTCTGGAATCTGGCCGTCGGAGCTCTGGCTGGATCCTGTATTCCTGATCGTATTCAAGGCCCATTTCATCGAGAAGCTCGTATAGCCTCTTCTGGCCTTCAGAGGGGTGGCGGTGAAGCCAGGTCCTAAGCCTTTCAGTATTCCTGTGCCAGCCGTGACTTGGATCTCGAAGGAATCTCTGTTTGCTTGCACCTATCGCGCGTCTTGCAACGTCCGGGTCTTTCATCGGGTTGTCACTTATCATTCTCTGACGATGATGTTCACGGACCTCCAGCGACATGCCCATTCCCTCGGTGTAGCATCTTCCCCGGTGACGGTTCCAGTTGTCAATTCCCTTCACGGACTCACCGCATTTTGTGCAGTTGAATACCGCTCGCTGAATCGACCCCGGCCTCTTGCGCTTCCAGTCCTTGGTATTCTGATACCAGACTTTCAGAATCTTCTCTCCCGGTGCAACCTTCTCTACTGATTTCCATCCGGAGTCTGTCATAACAGGATGCTCGGCGGTGAGGGAGAGGTGCCTAACACCCCGGGCTCCGTATCTCAGGTCCCAGATCCGGGCAAGACGGGACCCTGTACGCGTGACGACGTTCGGGTGAATATTCATCCCGTTGTCTACGTCATAAGACCAAAGAGAATCTCCAGGCAACAACTCCTCTACTGGCTTCTTATCACCGTTTGATAGCAAGATCTCGGCTCCGGCGGGATGGCAGAGCCAGTTGCAACCGGTTGTGGCGATCGAGAATATTTTCGATCCTGGCATGTAGTGGACTACGGGCTTTTTCTCGATAGGGTCGATGTGGCCAGTGATCACTTTTCCGTAGACTAGGAGCTGGAGTTTTCCGCCGATGTTTTGTCGGACGCCGCAAAGGCCCACCTTTCCTTCTGGAATGTTGCAGTATCGCGCGCATGCTGTGCATCGGACCCTGGAATCGGCCAGTGGCTGGTAGAGGAGGGCTTCCTTGATCATTGATTTTCCACCAAGGCCGGCGGGAAACGAATTTGAACCCGCCCCTTGCTATTAGTAGATTGACTATTCCGGCTTGAAATTGCTTTCCTTACCCGGCAGGCGGTAATATTGCAGGAGACCCTCTATCGGCCAGCACGAAGCGAGCAGAGCCACGAGGTATCGTGTGAGATCTGCAAGGGCAATCGGCTGGTTTGTGTCCAGAACTCTTCGCGCTGTCCCGTCTTCCTTAGGGCAAAGAGCCTAGTCGATATCGAGAAGGTGGTCGGAAAGACCGAGTTTTTCGGAGCTTCTCCCCCTGGCGTCTTTCTTGGTAGCTACGGTTATCCTAACCTCTTAGCTGGTCCCTTGGTCCCGGTGTTGCAGGAGCCGGACCCGTCCTTGCTTGATGCTCCGGACCGTTGGCTTGACAAGTCGATAGACGAGCTGCTACGATACCGGTTCGGTCTGGTTCGCGGAAAGTCCACTGTAAAAGTCCAGGACGCAAGAAACCCGGACAAGACATTGTCACTTGTCCAGGAGATCGTGATGTCCGAGACCCCGACCGACACTGAACTTGTCCTAAAGAAGAAACCGTACGTGAGAATCAATCTGTTGACAAGGAGCTCGCCTCACGGACCGTCAGGAGTTGTAGAACGGCTCAGCCTCGCCAGCAACCCAGATGTCCCGCGACAGATCGATAAGGTCGTATCCGACACGGACCTTCCTGCTAATGAAGGGGCTCAATCTCTCTACCAGAATGGAATATCACAGCAACACATTGTCAGAATGTTCTCCATCGGTCTCCTGGGAGCTAGCCGAACGCGAAGGCTGGTCCCGACGGAATGGAGCATTACCGCGATTGACGACATTCTAGCGAAAGACATTCGAAGAAAAGTACTGGATCATCCTCGGCTGGACGAGTTCCGGTTGTTCAGCGCCCACTCCGTCGGCAACAACGTACACGTCCTTCTACTCCCGACGAGCTGGATGTTCGAAGCCCTAGAGGGCTGGTTGACCGGGCCAACCCCAGAGGTCTTCGGCGATTACGAACTCAACAAGGGAAGAAAAGACTATCCAACCAATATCGCCGGTGCCTACCATGCCTCAAGGCTTCCCGTCCTGGAATATCTCAACAAGATTCGGCGACAGGCTGGGGCTATCGTCTTTCTTGAGGTGACAAAGGAATGGGTTCCACTTGGAGTCTGGAGATTCAGAGAACTCGCTAGGAGAGCGCTTACAGGAGATCCGTCCCGGCTCACGACCCTAGAGGAGGCTCTCTCGGAAGCACGAAAGAGACTGCTAATTCCCTATCGAAATTGGGCGGAAGCGAGTCGTTTGCTAGGCTACTACAAAGCACAGAAACAACTGTCCCATTGGACGTGACTTTTCGACCTTCACGAGTTACTTCGCCCATTTGGCGACCGTCCTAGGGCACGACGCATTGCATCCAAGGCACGCATGTAAGGTACTGGAGCATGTACAACATTACGCCGATTCCCGCAAGCGGGAATAGTAGCACTTTCCGTTTGTGAAGCAGCAACGATCCATGGTAAGAAACGAAGACTCCTGCGAGCAGAAGTGGCCACATTAGAAAGAAGATGAGATCTGGAGGATATCGACCGCCGAAGTCTCCCACTGACATTCGTACAATGAGGAATGCGAATGCGCCCAGGACCGCGTCTGCTGAGAGAAACCATCCAATTGTGGTGAACAACGCTCCCCTGCTCAATCCTAACGAGTGCATTTCTGGCGATGATCTCACCCTGTGGAAATATTTGCGGAATGTAACGAACTGGTAGCCTACCTGGTAGTGATCAATGTAGAAAATCATGCGAATGTTCTGGACAACTACCCCGTAGGTGTTGTCAAGGGACAACTAGGCATCTTTCTATGGGAAAACACGGCATGTACTGAAGCGTGATCAGCATGATTGCGACACTCGCCAGAGGGAACAGTAAGAGGATTGGCCGGTGAATCGTCCTAGCTCCAGAGTATGTTATGATCGCGCCAAAGGCCAGAAGGGGCCAGAGGAGAAAGTAGACGAGTTCGGGAGGATATACGCCACCGAAATTGAATGCTGATTGCCAGACCATTGCAAATGCAAAGGCTCCGACCATGGCGGTCGCCGAGACCATCCATCCTATTGTTGTGATCAAGGCCCCACGGCTGAGCTTCAACATAGGTCTTCTAGACCTTGTCAAGTTCAGGTGAATATTTGCGAATAGGAACTAAGGCCGGTACCGCTTCGAGAACAAATCATCCGATACTACCAGTTCTTGCTACTTGGAGAGACACTCATCCCAACTATTGGAGGCGGCCTAGATTGATGCATGGAAGAGAGCCCGAAGAGGCAGTGGTCGCCTGGTGAGCATGAGGCTGCAGTGATCCTCTTTTCGATCCTTGTAATAGCCTCAGCAGTTCTTGGCCTGCTAGTCTACGAATCGACTGTTCCCTTTTGTGGAGGTGCGCCCTGTCCGGCTCATGAATTACTCAACCTTGTCTCTACTAATGTGAACTCCCCGACCAATGTTACCCTGAGGATAATCAATACAGGCTCCGTCGCAGTTTCCCTTGCATCATACTATGTCAAAGACGCAAACGGTCAGACCTACGCCGGTAGCAACTGGTCAGGGCCCAACATACCGCCAAACACCACATTCTCAATCAACATAATCATAGACGGGAAAGCCTTCACCTTCCAAACTGGTTATTCCTACGCAGTAATCGTTGTCACAGGTCGAAACAGCCAGTTCACGTTCACAATCGCAGGCTAGCGCAACCAAGACTCGTGAAACGATCAGTGCGAAATTGAATTCGTAATTCCTTGTAGATATCATAGTTATGGTGCAATAGTTCTCCGATCAGAAAGTGAACGCACTACGGTCTATGACTACGTCGATCGCCGCGAACGAGTTCGGCGTTAGGATCGGTCATGACCAACTGGTCTTCGTGTATTGATTGTCACAAGTTACGTAGGGGGAAGATTTCGATTGAGATAGAAGGGCTGACGTGCTAAGCTACTATAAGCAAGAGTCTGATCTGGGTTGGGACGTAGGCTACAAGTTTGATGAAAGGATACTCGCGGACAGGTGATAGGGGGGAGACGGGTCTCTACGGCGGGACCCGGGTGGGAAAAGAGAACCCGAGGGTTGAAGCGTATGGTGCGGTTGACGAGCTGAATTCGCAAATAGGATTGGCCAGGGCGATTGTGAAAGATGCGAAGACGAGGAAGATTCTGAAAGGCGTTCAGGAGGATCTCTTCACCTTGGGCGGAGATCTTGCCTCGGAGCTTGTCAGCGCAAACGTACCACGCATCGGCAAATCCCATGTTGATAATTTGGAGAGGACGATTGACTCGATTCACACTGGGCTGAAGCCTCTGCGAAGGTTCATCCTTCCAACGGGAGGCGTTGCCGGGGCCCAGCTTCACGTCGCGAGAGCCGTCTGTCGGAGGGCTGAGAGACGGGTTGCAGCACTTGCCAAGCTAGAGGCGATTAATCCGGAGGCGATTCCATACGTGAACCGGTTGTCAAGTCTCCTTTTCGATCTTGCCCGGTTGGCAAACCAACGAGACAAGGTCAAGGAAGTGGAATGGACCCATGAATGAGGACTGCATCTTCTGCAAAATAGTCTCGAAAAAAGCAGGAGCAGTAACTGTCTTCGAGGATGAGCATTCGCTCGCATTCCTCGATATCCACCCGCTGAATCCGGGACATACGCTGGTGGTCCCGAAGAAACACTATTCAAGCATGGTTGAGATGCCGCCCGAAGAGGTGGGGAGGGTCTTCGTTTCCGTGGCCAAGGTCATGAAGGGGGTCATGAAGGCCTCCAAGGCCGACGGGATCAATATTGGCCAGTCGAACGGTCGAGCTGCGTCCCAAGAGGTCTTCCATATGCACGTGCACGTTATTCCGCGCTACATTCACGAGCTGCCCGGTGGCTTCCCTGAAAGAAAGACCGCGAGCGATGCTGATCTAGAACAGATAGGCCGGAAGATCAAGACTGCAATCGAACGATAAGCCCACAGGCTAGCACACCTAATTGTCGCGCAATAGCCGCGTCAATGTGACCCCTTCAAATGAAGCGGCGTAGCTCGAGTCTAGATTCTGCATTCTATGCCCACTACCATGCTGGAGTAGAAAGGGACAGGCTCCTTCAGGGTACTTCGAGCCTTGAGTATTACAGGACAAAACAGATTCTCTCGCGATATCTTCCCAGTAGACGTGCGACGATACTAGACATCGGCGGAGGGCCGGGACGATACTCGTTCTGGCTCGCAGGAAAGGGCCACCGTGTTCACCTAGTCGATGCAATGCCTCTGCATGTCAGACAGGCACGAGATGCTCAGAGAAGAGCAAGGCGGCGCTTGGCTAGCATAAGTCTCGGAGACGCTAGAAACTTAGATTTCGAAGACAGGATTGCCGACACGGCGCTTTTGTTTGGCCCCCTATACCATCTCGTCGAAAGGAAAGAGAGGCTTGAGGCTCTTTCGGAAGCTTATCGCGTTCTGAAGCCTGGTGGACTCGTGTTTGCAGCCGGCATTTCCAAGTTTACCTCTGCCATAGATGGTTCGCGCGGGATGTTCATTCAGGACCCCGCGTTTATGAAGATCGTGAAGCAAGACCTCAAGAATGGTCAGCATCGGAATCCCACGAATGTGCCTGAGTATTTTACAACTGCTTTCTTCCACCACCCGGCAGAGCTAGAAGCTGAGATCCGTCAAGCCGGGTTCAAGTCTGTCAAGGTCCATGCTGTGACGGGTTTCGCTTGGTTACTGTCTAGCTTCAGCAAGCTTTGGAGCAGTCGTGAGTTGCGAGCGCGACTTTTGGCTATTCTCGAAAGGACAGAGCTTGAACCTTCCTTGATGGGCGTGAGCGACCATTTGTTAGCGACGGCGAGAAAGTGACCGCAACCAAAGAAGCAGGGATAACTAACCATAGGGTGCTTTGACGTCAGGCTGCCGAACTGGGGCTCTGACTGATTTCAGGACCTGTTCGGAAACCTTGAACCTGACGAGCGGCTGACTTGTATTCACGAGATAGACCGGGTCGCCATCGCCTTGATACTTGTCTATTCTAGACACGTTCGACAGTTCGAGCCTCGCCTTCAACACAGTTCCGTCGGTAAGGTGATACTCGTTCCACTTCTCCTCGCCCATCCGATCAAAATCCAGGCTTGCAACAACCTTGTAGCTTGACGGGTCCGCCAGGTTAAGCTGAGTCGTCGAGGGCTGGCCTCTAAGATTCGGAGCGCCGTGAGTCGCGATGATGTTCTGTGCGTTCATATTGTAGGCAGGTTGTCCCTGCTCATTCAGTCCTCTCACCACTTTGACGACTACAAGCTTCACGAAGAGCTTGGTCTGATCCTCCAGTTTGTACTTTGTCCATGGTTCAGAAACTACGGTGAACTCCATCGGCGTCATGCTCGTAAGATCTATTGATGGCTGAGGCTGCTTCTGGCTCGAGCCGGATTCAGATGACATTCTTGACCTATAATGAAGCCAGCTCTCCTATGAACATTTAGCGTAACCTCAGAGAAAACCAAGGTAACAAGTGAAAATGACCACGACTCAAAAACGGAAAAAGAAGAAGTTGACCCTGGCTGTTTGGGCCAGAGTCTTAGTTCTTATGGGGGTTTGTTTATTCTTCTGCTTCTGTTGGTGTTATCGTCAGCTGTGTGAGTTTCTCTCCGCGAAGAACTGATAGGTTCACGTGTCTTCCGATGGCCTTGTCGTCCAGTAGTCCGCGAAGGTCTATGAGGCTCTCAACCGGTTTCCCGTCGAGCTTCACGATGACGTCGCCTATTGCTAGGCCTGCTTTCTTCGCAGCACTATCCTGGTCAACACCGTAGACGATCAGTCCAGCGTCCTGGCCGATACCGGCCTGCTTGGATAGACTGTCGGGAAGGTTGATGCTGTCTGCTGTGATGCCCATGTATGCTCGCTTGATTTTTCCATCGTGCATTAGCTTGTCGACGACGCCCTTTACTGTGTTGACTGGTACTGATATTCCGCGGTTGTTGGCGTAGGCAGCGTTGATCCCGATCATTCGACCCCTAGCGTCCACGAGTGGACCGCCGGAGTATCCTGGATTGAGCCGTGCGTCTGTGACGACGACTTTGTCCATTGTCGATCCCCACCATCCGCGTGCGCTGTATGCGGGGTTTGTTACGATTCCTGATGTGGCGCTTGGTTGTCTGCCGAAGGGGTTGCTTACTGCGAGGACGAACTGTCCTACCTTGAGGTTGTCAGAGTTTCCAGGTTCGACTGGTGTGAGGTTGTTCGAGTCGATTTTCAATAGTGCAATGTCCGAGAATGGGTCTCGTCCGACAACTTTGGCTGTGTGCTTGGTTCCGTCGCTGAAGCCTACTTCGACTTCGCGCATGTCGCCGATGACGTGGTTGCTTGTGACGATGTGTCCGTCTTTGCTCCAGACGGTTCCTGTTCCGCCTCTCCATCTTCCGGCTCCTACCCGGACAACGGATCGGGAGACTTTCTCTGTAACGTCGACTATTGCGTCGGAGATTGATTCAAGTATCGCTGACGAATTTGTTTGTTTACTCATTTTTTCACCTTACCCTTGTAGGGGTTGGTGGAGCTATTTGTTGACCGAGGAGCCAGAAGCCGGGTCACAAGAACTAGGCGAAAGACAGGTCCGGAAAGAATGCGACAGGTGTCAACAGGTTCCGGCCACGTTTGGGTCCGCCGTAGAGTTGTGAGATGTGGCCCATTAGCTGGTGTGAGGCCTTCACTGCTTGACTGACGTCTTTTTCTTCTCCAACCTTAGCGTCGATACTGAGGTAGTTTTCGGAGAACTTTGCATCAATCTGGATACTGTCCTCTTCGGTGATCCATTTCAGAACCAAGCCCTCATCAGTCCGCGAATAACCTAGCCAGCGGAGACTTCCGAACCAGCGACCCTTCAGACCAGCGATTATCCTCTGAACGTCAACATCATGAGGGAGGAGGGATTGGACGATTGGGATCCGAGGTTGAACTGAGCTTAGAGGATGGGCGATTTGATGGCTACCCCTGTCGGTTAGCCTATACCCTTCGGACACCTTCTCTAGAAGACCTTCATCCTCCAGTCTGTCGAGAACCCTGGACAACATTTCCTGATGGACCCCGAGTAAACGCTTCAGTCCATCGAAGGCGAAGACAGTCAAGCCCTCATCCTGGATCGCATGGAGAATGTTGCTGTCTCTAGGTGTGAGGTCGATCTCGTCTGACTGTCCAAGTTCTGGAAATCGACCGAGGTTCTCTTCCGTGGTGACCATCTATGGTTCTAGTCGCGTGCCCTGATTATAAACCTGGTAGTAGACGGCTACCAAGTAGGTTGCTCCAAGTGTATCAAGTAAGCCTGACCTGACCTAGAAAAGCGCGGCGCATAAATATCCGCGAATCCCACGGTGTTCGTAACATGTCCCCGAGGAGTATGAAACCGCCGAAAGATGACGCTGAGTACTTTGAACGACTAACCAAGTCAGTTTTTACAGCAGGCCTCAACTGGAGCGTAGTTGAGAATAAGTGGCCTGATTTCCAGAAGGCTTTCGCACAATTTTCACTCCCCAAGGTCGCGAAGTTCAACGCGAAGGATGTGAAGGCGTTGATGGGCAACACCGGAATCGTCCGTAATGAGAAGAAGATCAAAGCGACCATCCATAACGCAGGCGAATTCCTGAAACTGCAGAAAGAGTTCGGTTCAGTCAAGAAGTACATCGACTCCTACGGCAAAGACGAAGAGCGATTGCAGACCAACGTTCAGGATAGATTCCAGCATGTAGGCCCCTCGACCGCTAGAACATTCCTCTGGTCGTCCGGATGCCAACTCACTCCCAACAAGGAAGAGAAGAAGTGGATGGCCGGTCACAAGTAGGCGTCCGTTGAGAAGAGGGATTCTGATATTTCGACTTCTAGTTCCATCCCCTAAAGCATTGAATACCATCATTGATGATTTGCAATAAACCAAACCCCTGCTCAGGATTTCCAAACCAGGAATAGAGATTGATGGACAAGAAACGTGGCTCTTTCACCAGCCGCGACCTAGCACTCGTAGCCGGCCTTACCGGGTTGTATCTCGTCTACGGGTACGCTTCCGGCGTAACATTTGGACATACAATCCTAGAGCTGGACCTATTCTTTCTGATCTCAGCCCTCTTCACAGTAGGATTGAGCGCCACCCTCCTAGGCACGGTAAACGGTCTCATACTTCTGGGAGAGCCCAATGCGCCTGTCGCGATTACCCTCGCTCTAATTCCCAATGGCATAATTTTCGACCTAGCGCTCTACACACGCGACCATGAGATAGACAGATTGTCGAGGAAACGCTTCGTTATCGCTGGCGCACTCGGCAACCTTGCAATGGCCATCTCCGGGCTAGTCATCCTCCAAGTAATAGGCTTCTTCCAAGGACAAGGGCTAGAATTCATTCTGGCCACTTCGGTAATTGCTCTCGTGACTAACCCTCTAGTCGGCGCCATTGGAGCCCTCTTTGGGACTGTAGTGGTGAAGCGCGTCGGAGAACGCGTTAGATCCCCACTAATTCGTTAGAACGACACCGGACTTTCGAGAATAGAACCTAGGGCAACGACTCAGTTATTGTGCGAGAACCAAGCTTTCGAAAAGTAATCCCTTTGACAGGTTGGCGAGGTTCACGACCGACTTTCCGTCGTTCTTGGCGAGCTGTTGTTTTGCAGGTGGCTCTGTCAGGTAATTCGGGCTTCGTTCTCTGATCCGTTCCTCGTATATTGGCACCGTCTCGTTCTGGTAGAAGACGCCTATCGGGATCTTGTCTCCCCATTCTCTCGATTTCTCTATGACTTGGAGAAGGTTCTTGTCAACATCGTCTTCGCTCATGTCTGCGGTTATCCTTCCATTGTATCCAGTGCTTTCTAGGTCATAGGTTCGTGGCATCGGTCTCTTCGTCGCTGGATCGATTCGGTCCTCTCCACCATACCATTCTTTCGTGTTGATGTCGTTGTATGTTGGACATGGTTGCAGTGCGTCTATTAGCGCGAAGCCTTTGTGGGCGACGGCCTTCTTGATCATCTCCTTGAGATGTCTAGTATTGTACGCATAACTGCGTGCGATGAAGGTGAAGCCTGATGCGAGCGCGAGCATTATCGGGTTGATATTACTGTTGATGTTCGGCTCGGGAAGCGATTTCGTCTGCATCCCCAGCTGCAGTGTTGGGGAAGCTTGTCCTTTGGTCAAGCCATAAACGCCGTTATCGTGGATAATGTAAGCCATGTCTATATTCCGCCGTCCCGCGTGCACGAAGTGTCCTACTCCTATTCCCAGTCCGTCACCGTCTCCTCCAACCGCGATTACTTCGAGATCCGGATTTGCGAGCTTGGCGCCTTGGGCGTACCCCAGGACCCTTCCGTGTAGGGTGTGGATTCCGAAGGCGTTGGTGAAGTGGACCAGTTTGCTGGAACAACCGATTCCGGAGAACAGTGCAACCTTGTTGATGTCAACTGGCATCTCGGTGAGGGCCATTTTCAGTGATGCTTCGATACCGAAGTCTCCGCATCCGGGACACCAGTCGTTGTGGACCTCGGTCTTCAGATCAGTGAGCTTAAGCGCCATGGGTTAGTACGACTCTCCTATTTTGTGCAGGATTTGATATTACTTGTTTGACTGATTGGTAGATCTCGTCCTGTGACATCGGTCTGCCGTTGAATTTGACAATCTTGTTCTTGACATCTATCATCGTCTTCTCGGCGATCACCGCGGCCATCTGGCCTGAGTAGTTCTGTTCAATCCCGATAACGAGTTTGGCCCCAGCCAGTTTCTGTTTCACCTTCCCTGTTGGGAAGGGACTTACGAGTCTAATCTGGAGAAATTCCACTCCAATCCCGTCCTTCTCCAATAGCTTCATCGCGTCAAGAATTGGCCCCTTCGTCGATCCCCAGCTTACGATCGTGACATCTGCTTGTTTCTTTGAGGAACGGAAGAAGTTGAACTTCTCATCCTCAGGAATCTCCCTCGCCGCTGTTTCCAGCTTTGTCATCCTCTTCGTCATCATCTTCACCCTGTTGTCCGGGTCTTCCTCGATGTGTCCCATCTCGTCATGCTCGTCTCCCGTGTTCCAGAACCGATAGCCTGGCATTCCGAGAACTGCTCTCGGCGAGACCCCGTCCTGAGTGAAAGCAAATCTCCTGTATGGCTCGGCCTCACCATTTCCTTGGTGGTCTGCTTCGATCAGTTTTCCCCTCTGGATGGGAACCAAGTCAGCATTTGGCGGAGGAATTGTCATGCTGTTATTCGCTAATCCCTTATCGATCAAATGGATGCTGGGCATCTGAAATCGTTCCGCATAGTTGAAAATCCTGATCGCGTCGTAGAAGCTTTCCTCCATGTCCCCTGAGCATAGTACGATTCTCGGAAACTCTCCATGGGCGGCGCTGAGGATGAACTTCAGATCTCCCTGCTCATGCCTCGTCGGTTGTCCTGTCGCTGGGCCACCCCTCTGGTAATGGGTGATGACGAGCGGAACCTCATTCATTCCCGCCCATCCCAAGCCCTCGACCATCAAGGAAAAGCCGGGACCAGACGTTGACGTTGCGGCTCTCGCGCCTGTCAACGCAGCTCCCGTCGCCATGGTTATGGCCGCGATCTCATCTTCTGTCTGAGTAACTAGAATCGAGCCCTTTTGGCTCGCATTATTTCCTCCGGAGATGTCGAAGTTTCCGTGCGACTCCAGGAATTCGCTCTCGTCAGCGGCAGGGGTTATCGGGTAATAGGTCTGGACCCTGCAACCACCTACGAGCTTACCAAGTGCAATGGATTCAACACCCATTAGCAACAGCCTCGGTTGGTTCTGAATAGGGTGGAGCTGGAATGGAAACGGCTGTTTCAACTGAGACCTCGCTACCTCGTAGGCAAGCTTTGCGCCTATCTCGTTCATGTCGACGACCTTCTTCTTGCTGGCGAACGCTCTCTCAATGGACTGGTTGAGGTAGGTCTCGTCGAAACCTAGGATTGCAAATGAGGCTGAAACTGAGAGGACGTTGACGATTCTTGAGAGCTTGCTCAGCTGGTGCTCTCCAATCTGGGCCGCAGTCTTGACAATGATGTCGTTGTAATTGATTGGGAATAGGTTGATGCCTCTTTTCCTCGATTCGTCGAGTATTCCAGTGACGGTTCCAGGCAGACCCTGCTTTGCCAGTCTCGCCTTGATCCTCAATACAACAGGGGTCTCGATCGTATCGACCTTGTCAATCTCGATATTGGAAAACGTAGGATCGTAAAGGATTCCTCCGCCTGGTGCTACCTCGTCTGCATGGCGAATGAGTGTCTCCGCATCGAACGTCGCTAGGACGTCCACGTTGTTTACGTGAGACCGGATCTTGTCGCTGTTTACTCTGACTTCGAAGTAGCTGTGGGGCCCTTTGATGCTGGAGTAGTATTCTCGGAGCCCGAAGGTCCAGAGTCCGCCCAGCACGCATGCGCCTGCGAAAATGTTAGCGGATGAATCTACTCCACTGCCCTGCGGGCCGCCTGTCATCCAAGACAGGTCGTTGACCTTGACAATCGCGCGACTCATCGTTTTAGCCTCCCGTAGCCTTGTCGTGGCCGATTGCGCAGCCACATCGTTCGTTCTCGGCACAATAGGGACATGCACACTGACAGCTGTCCATTTCATAGTTGCAGTTTGGGCAAGCGTACACGTCGCTTTCAGCGGTCAGAACAATATCCCCCGCTCACAATCGTCAGGAACGATGGTTCGACATAAGGCTTCACCCGAACAATTCTCGATCTATAATCCTAGTCCAATGCATTCTTACTACTTGAATAAGACTAATGAACGCTGAAATCGACGAAGCTGGGGAAGAATATGAATCGGAAAAAACAATGGATAGGCGCATCAATTCTACTCGCAACATTTGCGCTTGCTCTACCGGCGCTGACTCCGCACGTGAACGCAGGTCCGGTTACCGAGAAATGCGTCGGATGCGGTATCACAATGCTCTCTCCAGGGTCAAACGGTGCACTCAACAACCAATCGACCGTCGGTTCTACCTTCCTTGTCTCCTTTGCCCTCAAGAACTTCACCCTCGTCCAACCGGGCACCCGCAACGATGTCAACATCACTAACTCCCAAGGTCTCCAGGAAGGCCACATTCACGTCATCGTCGACGGCAACTATTACGAGATCTGGGCAAGCCCGAATGGGATACCGCTTACTCTCAATAGCGGCTCCCACACGATATTGCTCCGGCTCGTCAGTGATTTCCACCTGCCCTTTAGCCCCGACATTACCGCCTCCACCACCGTAACCGTCGCCAACGGAGCAGACACAATCCAGTCGGCAGCGATGAACGCACAGAACTATAGCCTAGGTGCACTAATAGTCTCGGTAATCGCACTGATCTTGGTGGCTTATGTTGCGTTCAAGCCCAAGCCAAAAACTGCTTAGACGAAGCCCCGACAACGGGGCACGTCCCCTTTTTCTTAGGATTTTCACATTACTCATACTCGTGTTCGCACTCAGTCCCCCAATTCATGCCGCGTCTATCAGTGCCAGCGCTTTGGGTCAAGCGAATGTCGCCATAATAGACAACGCGTTTCTCCCTAAGCACATCAACGTTACGACAGGCACCACAGTGATCTGGAATTACGCAAGCAATTGGAGCAGCCTACATACCGTCACGTCGGTAGGGAATACTACCCAAGGAGGAAGCCCTTTGCTAAACAGTGGAAGCCTCAGTCCAGGCCACAGTTACAGCTATGCCTTCTACCAACCCGGCCTCTATACATACCAGTGCTCCTACCATTTCACAATCCCCGCAATGAGTGATGCCTGGGTAAACGTGACCGGACCCCCAGTCACGCCTCCAGCCTCGCAGAATCCCCCCGACTACACCCTCATCACAGTTGCTGCAATAACAGTAGCCGCGGTGATTGTAGCAACGCTTGCCCTGTTCGTCAAGAAGAAAAAACGAAGGACCTCTGTTGCTCTTCCCACTTCACCTCAAAACGCCAAGCCCTAGAAAATAGAACAATCAGCGTCGTATCAGAGAGGAATTACGCAAGACTCCTTGGATAGGTAATCTGTGTACCTTCGATGTGGGCCCATCTTGTCAGTGAGTGTTTTGTACGTTTTTTGATAGTCATAATGTGTTCCACCGGAATCCCTCGGATGGTGAGGGCGTCAGCGGTCAACCAGCGATGGCATCTCCAAGGCAGAACCTCTGCACACATAATACAAGCCTGAACGCTTTGTGCTAACCCAATCAGCTGGTCAACGCCCTCCGTGAACTCATCCGTCTGCATATAGTCAGCGAATCCTCTGAAGGAAGAGTTCCTCCAACCCATGTTCACGGAATCAGGCGTGGGGTGACGCAAGCCGCCTAGCTGCTTCATTAGCGCGTAGTCTATCGCGGATTCTTTCAGTCCCTCGAAGAGTGTTTCTTGGTTGAATTGGGGGTTGTGCCTTGAGCGTGGGATAGTGCGGATATCAACAAGTCGTGCGACGCCATGGGCTCGCAGGATGCCAATGAAATCGTCAAGCGTCCTTGTTGAGTGTCCGATTGTTAGAATTAGCACCGAGAGATGCTCAAGATTTCGTCGGGAGGACCTAGGTTATTGTTTATGGAATTTTGGAATATCTTTCACGTAGAAACAGTCATCGATTCTCAACAACAACGAGACAAGCTCGAACGCCCGGTGAATGTTGGCCCTGTTTACAGAGGCAAGCTCGATCACGTTCGCTTCGAACATGTCGATGCATCCGTTCTCTCCCACACCTATTGCCTGCCTTCCGTTTGAGTGATGATTGCGGAGCTGGATCATCATATCAATGGGCTCGAGGCCGCAGTTGGTTGAGAGGCATTCTGGGATTTTTTCTAGGGCGTCCGCGAACGAACTAATTACGAATTGGTCCCTTCCCTCAAACGTTAGGGCAAATCTTCTGAGCTGTGAGGCCAGCTCTACGAGGATCGCTCCTCCCCCAGGAACCACTTTAGGGTTCGAACGCGAATGTTTCAGGATAAGAAGTGCTCTCTTCACGGTCTTTTCCTGCTCCTGAACAAGCTCGGGGCTACTGCCACGAAGCAAGAGTGTGGACCCTCTGTCGCAATGAAGAATCACGATGTCGTCGGGTTTGATCTTGTCAACTTCGAGCTTCGTCGCAATCCCCAAGTCCTCTTTCTCAAGCTGGTCCGCGTCACTAACAATAGCACCGCCTGTTGCTTTTGCGGCGGCTTCGAAATCCTGATAGTCTACCATCTGAATGGCGAAGATTCCTTGTCTACTAAGTTGGTCGGAGAGTCTATCGTCCATCTTGGATCGGCAGATCAAGACACTGGCTCCAGCCATCCTCACCTTTTCGACCAGGAGAGTCCTCAGTCGGTTCTCTTCCGATTTGAACAGCTGAATCTGCCCGTGGCTTGTGATGTTCAACTTGACTGAGAACGGGCCTTCGTCTTTCGACTTCAGCTCTAGGCGTTTGATCTCCAGCTTATTTAGGAACGCGATTTTGGGCGCGTCGATCCTGTCCGACATGCTGGGGTGGGCTTTGCCTTTCTTGATGACGACCCCCCGCACCAGTTCGGAATCGTTCGTCTGAGCTCCGGGCTTTGTTACAATCCGTATTCTGCTGATGTCGATCGTTCCATCTTCGGTTATGCGGCTAATGGCCTCAGATAGATCTCTTCGTAATCTGCCGCTGAGGAGTTCTCTTCCGCAGTCGATAACCTCCAAGAGGTGCTCGTCAAGGTCTTTCCCAACGTTCTTGGCGACCTCGTTGATGATCGCGATCGATTTTTCAGTTGCTTTCAGATAGCCATCAAGGATTGTATTGGGGTGGATGCCCGCCTCGATGAGTTTATCGGCCTCTGTTAGGAGTGCTGAGACTAGAACAAGTAGAGTGGAGATTCCGTCGCCGGTGTGCTGGCGTTGTATCTTCGCCGCTTCCGCGAGGGTCATTATCGCCGGGTACTCGATGCCCAGCTCGTCGACAACATCGATGGAGTCCTTGGTGACCTTCATCACCATTTCAGGACCCTTATGATACGTCACAAGTTTGTATGCGCCCTTGGGTCCAAGGCTGCTGCCAATCTTGAACGCGGCTAATGATGCCAAATTCAGGTTCTGCCTCCAAGCGTCTTTCCCAACTAGTCGTCCGCGATTTTTCAGGAGGATCTGCGGAGTCGCATGAAGAACTTGTTGAGCCACAGCTATCTTGCCTAACCGAACATGTGCCGGCTTCTCATCACGGCCTCATGAATCTTCATTGCGCGATCCATCCAGCCCAGACCCGTGTAGAGTTCGCTCTTCACCTTGAGCGGGACTGTCGGCACTTTAACACCCACTACGTATACGTAATCCGGTTCAAAATCGAGCGGGTCTCCCCATTCCCAGTCTCCCACCTTGATCTGTAGGTCACCGTGCACGTCGAGCTGGGAGCCCTGGACGTCAAATCTGGCGGTGTAGCTTTTGATCCGTACTTTGTAGAGTTTCATGTCGACCTTTGCATCCCTTTCCAGCTCTCTCTCGACGATGCGGGGGGGTTCAATCTGATATTTGGCCAGCTTTCTTGTTATCTCGTCGCATCCTTCTCTAGTAGTGAGTATTGCGATGTGATTTGGTTGTAGGTTGACCCCCGAAATTACCTCTCCGACATCTCCTCCTATTGCCCACTTGTTCGTGCAGTTCGTGAGCGCTTTTCCTATCATGATTGTTGCGTCAAGCAATGGTTTGGTGAGGGTTACAAGTTCTTCTGGCTTGGGAATTCTGCTCTCGAAGTGAGGCAGGGAGATTGGCTTTGGTTTATCCGAGAGCCTAAGGGCTGGCAATGCCCGTTCCTTGAATGACTAGCGATTGCGTTGCTACGTTAGTAGACCAGGGGTGAGGAGCGCGAGATACTGCTTGATACCCTCAGCGGCACGGTAGGACTGTGGACCGGCGATGTGTGTTCCCGAGGGAACATTGTCGCCGCTGGTATTGGTAATCTCGCCTGCACCGAAAATGTTGAAAACCGGTTCCGGTGACCAGCATTGGTTCCACTTGTTCCATACCGAGGTACTCTGATTCGCTCCGATTCGGCATCCTCCTCTCAGGTGATGACCCCACCAGTCATTGTGTGCGGCCCCAGGGGCGACGGTGCTACCTATGGTGACGTTTTGCGCACCCATTTGGGTGAAGATGTCCTTGACCTTTTTCACTAGGAAAGTAGCCCCGTTGTACGTGTTCGGCGTCCAGTCGTAGGTCAGTCGGGCCAACGGGTCGCCGTAGATGTCCGTGTAGTGTGGATCCAGATCAACGTAGTTGTCCGTTGTCGGGAGGTCGTGAGCCAACGGGGTCGAACTCAAGGTCGTCTTGGTTGGTAGATACTTGTCCTTCTGAGTGGCTTTGAACGTGCCTCCCATGCTCGCAGACGAGACGCTGCCCGCGAACGTGATATTTCCAGGTCCCCCTCCGGGATACCCGCCAGCGCCAATTTCGGCTCCCCCTATGAAGGGGGGACTCCCGTTTAATCCGCTTAGGCCGGGGCCATGGTCGAAGTTGTCGTCCATCAGATCATAAATGTCCACACTGCCACCGCCCGCGTTCCCTGCAGGATACGCGTTGCCGCCCATGTTCGAGAGAGTTCCGGACACGTTTGTTCCCCTGTATGGGACCTCTTCCGACACTGCCTGAGACGAGGGTCGGATCTGAATTCCAAACGTAAGGCGCTCCGATTCCGGATAGGAGCATTATCCTGATCATGTTGTATCCCCACATTCCGTTGAAGAAGACAGTGCCGGGCTGAATGTGCACGTTTCCTTGGGGATCATAGTAGCGGGCAGCCGTTACAAGTCCACTTGCAGTATCGGTGTCGAGACGGAAGATGAAACCGTTTACCACAAGGGTGAAGTTTCCACTCTTCATCGCGGCGGGTATAGTTCTGTAAGCAGCGTTTGCCTTAGCGCCCGTCTCGCAAGCGTAGTCGCAAGGACCACCGCAATACCCGTCGTAGACGCAGGGATTGACTGGCACACCGTACTGGTTAATGTAAGGCTGCGACGCGAGAGCACTCACGTGAGGAAAAGGATGATACCCGAGCGCTTGGGTAGCTGTTTGGAATGACTGTCCGATGGGGGTGAGGGGTGATGGAGGAAGTGGATAGTTCACGCTCATCCATGGATATCCTGTGTCGGACGGCTGATTGGTTGCACTCCCGTTGTAGTCCCCGCAGAGTCCGTGCGCCTTCTCCCACTCTACGTAATATGGCTCGTACTGCGCGTAGGTTAGGGGCCAATCCTCAAGGTCGCTGTGTGGATTTACCGTATCGAGAAATGGGGCTCCGTACCGGGCAATAGTTGAGGAATACTGAGTATATCCCCATGGGCCCTGGCGCCCCATCGTCCCACCATAGTGCTGGGCCGCCCCGCCTACTCCATGCCCAAGCGCATGGTATTGGATGGGCATAGTGTATCTTCGGACAGGCAGTGCGAACTGATAGGGAGTGTTTCTGATCGTGGCCGATTGCAGGGGAAGCGGGCTATCATATTTTCGGCCCAACCCAACTCCCCATTCATCGTACTTTGTCGTCGAGAAGTCGTTGACGTAGTCCCAGTATGGACCTTTGGTAATAGCGACAACCTTGTAGTTCTTACCCCCGTTTAGACTGGCGATAGAAAGCTCGGCGGCTATTACACCGCTCATGTAGCCAACACCTAAGATCACTACATCTGCAGCTGGCTCCGTAATTGTAGTTGGCATTTCTACGCGCCTCCCGATACTTGCTGCTGGTACTGTGCGAGGCTGGCTGGCTTGAGCCTTGTCGGAGTAGTCGCGACCATGAGAGCTTTCTGGTCTTTACCCTCGCCGTAGAAGTTGCCGAAGTTGACCCCGTTGAATCCTGTGAATGTCCATCCTACCATGTTCTGGTTTCCTCCGTAAATCGGGTCCATCAAGAATCCGGCCCACGTCATGAAAGTCAGCTCGTAAGCAAAATCTGATGGAAGAATATTGCTGAAGCTGGTCGGCTTGTTAGCCCAAAGGTCCTGAAGGAGGAGCAGCTGGTTCGCCGAAGAGAGTGTCTCGAAGTTTCCCCCATATGCACTGTTAGCGTAAGCCTGCAAAGCCACTAAGCCCACTCTCCAGAATTCTCGAAAGTTAAGCGGGTACTGGTAGTTAATGCCTGAACCGACTCTCGGACTGGCGGTGATGCCCTGAACCGGTCCGGTGTCTGTGGACAAGTTACCTCCTGGGTAGGCGATTGGGCTCGTCGAGCCACCGGTTGCATTCACCCAGCTGAGACTCGGACTGACCAAAAGAGGAGTGGTCGA
>VBAX01000065.1 GCA_005883075.1 Candidatus Bathyarchaeota archaeon
TGATACCGAAATCCTTGACCGCTGTAGTGAGGATCCGGCCGTCGCCACAACCAAGGTCACAGAGAACATCGTCCTTGCTTGCTCTTGCAACCTCCAGCATCTTCTTGACAACATCGTGCGGTGACGATACAAATGGTGCACAGCTCATGAGAGTCACTGTCTATTTCGGAGTAGCGAGGAGGACCGATTCAAGCTATTTTAACTCTCTCCCTACGGTTCCATCTCTGGCAGTCTAGAAACATGATCCAACTCGTCACCAACAATCATAGTCGTCGATAATTCCGCTGCCACTAAGGTCCCGGATACAGAATCCTCATTACGATTGGTGAGTTCGACAACGATCGGAATGGAGAAGTGTGCCAAAAAGAAAAGAACGGCTCACGGTCAAGTCTTCCGAGGACGGGTTTGAATCGCCTGATGTGCAAGCTCCGCAACGGCGCGATCCGCAAGAGCTCAAGATCTACATCAAACAACTCTCGAAAGCGTTGAAGTTCCTACCGCTCGGAAGCCGGGCATACTACGCTGTAACCGGAGAACTACTGAGAGCAAGCACCCAGCTAAGAGCACTGATGCCTGCAGCTACGACCTCGAAGGGAGAGCACTAGCTATCTAGTTTCCTTTAGGGCAGTCAATCCAACAAGCGCCGTCCGTTTCACGCTCCACTTGTCGTCGGCGTTCTTCGAAATGACTATAAACCACAGAGCCCGCGGAAGCCCGAAAGCGTTTCTTCATGGCTTCTCAGGTACTAAGCGACACCAGAATACACGAGCTTGCACAAGTGGAATTGAAGGAGCCAGTCCTGATTCAAGGCCTCCCGGGACTCGGCTATGTCGGAAAAGTCGCTGTGGACTATTTCATCGAGAAGCTGAAGCCTGTGAAAATGGCGGAACTATACTCGAGCTACCTGCTTTTCCCCGACGGCAACCTTGGCATCAACATCTCAGAAGATGGAACCTACTCTCTTCCAAGATACGAATTCTACGGATATGGTGAGAAAAACCCCAACGTAATCCTCCTCACCGGAGACGCCCAACCAAGCGTAACCGGACAGTACGAGGTAGCAAGCGTCGTTCTCGATTTCGCGCAACGCTTCGGCTGCAAGGCGGTTTACACAATGGGTGGATACGGCACCCGTTCCGGAAACGATGTAGGAGCAGTCTACGCTGTCGTGGGGGAAGCTGAACTAGGAGAACGTCTGAAGAAGATGGGAGCAAAACTCGCAAAGGGAGGCGCTGTCACAGGAGCAGCCGGCGTGATTCTTGGCATAGGTCGGCAGCGCAATCTGTCCTGCGCCGGCCTCCTTGGGGCAACAACAGGCGCTTACCCTGATCTGGAAGCGGCGAGAGCGGTAATCCAGATGCTGACAGGACTTGTGAATATTCCAGTGGACTTGAAAGAGTTGGATACGGAGATTGAGGACATGCGCAAGAAAATGGAACGTTTCAGACACGCTGAAGTTGAAGAGGCCAAGGAAGGCGAGGAAAAGCCTGAAGAAGGCAAGGATCGCTACATAACGTAGCGAAGAAGATAATTATCTTTCCGATATTTTCTGGTCCTGAGAGATCCTCAGCGCTTCGTTTCATTTTATAGGAGAAGAACAAGAAAGAGGGAGTTGAAGTGGATTTGCTCGAAGCAAGTCTGGAAAGGAATGGAACGGTCCACAGGGTAAGCTTGCTCCCGGTAGAAAACGCTGTCTTGGTCTTCTTCTACGAGGATTCAATGAAAATTGGCACTTTGGCCGTCTCGACACCTGGTTTACGCGAAGGAGGAGTCGGGACCTCATCCGTTCTTCTCGGCGGGAAATACCTAATCGTCGCGAGGGCCCTATCGGAGAGAGTTGCTGCAATCTACAACAAGATGAGCATCATATCGATAAACACGAAGCTCCCGGAAGGCGAGGCACTCCGCCTTTACGCGAGCCTGCTTGATAGGGCTAGGTCTGGCTCGAGCGCCGACCCGGCTTCCTCTAAAGGTTGAACAGGAAACCTACCGCGATAGTGATGACCGTAGCAGCGAAAGTAATCGCTGCCACAGTATCATCCAATCTCTCAACGCTCATCGAACAGTCATCCTGCGGGTAAGTATTGAGAGAATGTTCTGGACGGTAGGAGTGAACGTTCGTCTATCTTTCGACATCTTACTCACTGAGAGGAGACAGTGGTGAGGCCTACGTTATCCTCTGTGTTACAAAACGATCTACTCGTTGCTTTCCGCGATTCTTAAGTAGGAAAGAAAATTTCTTGACGTGTTGTCCGTCGCGTGCTGTCTCGCTTAGACAGTTGGCTCTAGAATTGATGGAAACTAGCGCCAGCTATTCAGCTTGGCCGGGGTTGGATCCCTAACCTCTACGCTATGGTGTCCGTTGATCCACTCTGGAACAATGACTGCCCTGATCAATTCCTGAATTGTTATTCCGCGTCGTTTCGCGATCTTTTCCAGCTCGCGATAAATTATGTCGTCGAGTGTTTGCATGAACTTAGGCAGTCTAGACACCACGGTTTCTCGGGATATCAACATCAGTTCACGGGTTGAAATAAAGTGCTGATGTAACTTGTAGAATTCCAAGGAAGTGACAGGATTGAGGCGTTCGAGTCTCAGCGCTAGGATGACATCTTTCCTGAGTATGATCTTTCTCCAAGGATCTGACGCGAGGCGGTCTCAACTCTCGAACGGTAGGGCCCTTTGGTGTAGACTCTCACTAGGTTCATGAACGTCTGAAGTACTCCAACGATCCGAGACGCATCTGATAGCGGAACTAGCTCTTTCTTTCCGTGTGGCGAATGCTTGAACACGGGTATGTCCATTGGCTGCAAGTCTGAGTTACTGTGGTAAGGGACCGAAGGTAAGGTAGGGGCATCGATGAAAACATCTTCTCCAGTAATCTTCGCCTTTCTAGCAATCTCTTTTTCAAAATCAGCGCGAACGCGTTCGTTTGAAATCATGTCGGACAGTTTCTCTTCGGGGGAAAAAATTGTATGTTCGTAGGCGCATTTTAGGAGTCTTCTGGTTTGGAGGTCTTGCATAATACTCCTGGATTTCTTACACTCCTTCAGTTCTGTCCACATTTTGTAATCGTCGAGCTTGAGAAAGTCCTCGGGTCTGTCAAAGTCTAACAGGTGGAGTTCGTCCTTCGCAGCCTCGAGAGCTCTGACAAGCATGATCTGAACCGCTCTAGAAGCTTTGTGGAAGTATATTGTTCGAAAGGACTCGAATCGCGCGAGCAGGAAGCTCTCAAGCGTTGCTACTGCTGTTCCATCAACTGAAAGGTTGTTTTCTACGATATCCATCGTGTATAGGAGGCGATGAACGTCGATGGAGCCGTACCCCGCTCCTGTGTGAAAGGAATCTCGAACAACATAGTCCATCTTGTCGACATCCACGCCACTGCTGATTATCTGATCCAGGAATGGCTGTCTTCTGTCCGACAATTTTCCAATGGCTAATCTACCCAGAGTCTTGGGGTTCAGTCCTACGGACTCAAGCGTCTGGGCAATCTCCGTCTCATTCAAAAGCCAGGGAACAAAATCTTCGTGATTCTTGTCGAGGTATTTCGCTAGGAGAGACTCGAAGACATGAGAAAATGGTCCATGCCCGATGTCGTGAAGCAGCGCAGCAAGGCGTAGCTGTTCTTGTTGGTGTTGAGGGACATCTATTGGAAGGGCTTGAGCCAGTGCGCCTGCTAGGTGCATCGCGCCGATGACATGTTCGAACCGGGTGTGATTTGCCGCAGGATAGACGAATTCCGAGCCAGCAAGTTGCCGTATCCGCCTGAGCCTTTGAACGGGCTCTGTATCTATTACCGATCTCTCGGTCTGGCTGATTCTGACATAGCCGTGAATCGGGTCTTTGATGAAGCCTCCAGACTTCTCGGTCAACTTTCTCTCCAACGTTTTCGGGGAAGCCAGCTAGTTAACTTCTCATTCACCTTATCGAAAAAGTCTCTTTTTTATCCAAGTTGACGCTATTCGTTCAATACGGAATCGTGCCTGGCGAATGGTCCAAGATAAGATCCTCTGCTTCGTATGTTCGGTGAAAGGTATCGAGAGGACATTCGCAACCTATTACGAGCTGCAGGACCATCTCTACAAGGATCATGACATGACCAAGGATCCAGCCATGGAGATTTTCGCAAAATCCAAGATTCCGGTCTCAAAAGCTGCGACTGGGCAGGACTCCAGCAAATAGCCTGACTCTGAACTCGGCACTTTTCCTCAGCCTCTCGTGCATTCTCTACAGCAGGGACTTGGAGAAAGCAGCAGTTGATTTAGCCGATAATTAGGAACTGGATCAAAGATAAGACGAGTGCGCTGACGAAGATGAGGAATACCGTGCTAGCTATGAAGGTCAGCATGCTCTGCTGGGTGCTGATGTCCACCGCGTTCTTTACAGCAAAAACGCTAGCTATGCCTATCCAAACCGTGCTCGTCGCCCGAACGATTTCGAAAACTATGGGGATTGGACCCGACATCAGAATGAATAGAAGCCCTGGCGTCCAGGAGAAGAAAAACGGGCGGGCGAAGCCCCAGTAGCCAATTCTCCTCCTGAAGAGTTTCGTGACTATTAGGAGGGATGTAGCTGACCAGACTAGTGCGACTAGGATGGCCGCTAGCAAGCCTATGAGCGTAATGGTGAGAAGTTTAAGCATAGATATTCCGGCGGCGAAGAAACCGAAGAGGCCTAGTCCGGCGCCGTAACAAAGCCCGACTATGGCGACGAGAGAGAGTGATTGTGCTGTGCCAGTGGGGTCATCTCTCAGTTCTCTGAAGGTATCTCCGTTGAATCTTGCCGCTTTCAACATTCGGGAGCCCATCCTTCGCAGGTTGAAGTCTTGTTCGGACCCGGAGTATGGAGTCAATTGTGTTAGTGTCCCCTCTTCCCACGTTCGTACTGTTCCGGCTCTTATCAAATCATGGGAAAATGTCTTGGAGACGAATTGCATTGCTCAAATAGGATAGGTAACATCCGGTAAGTTGGGTTAGAGCGAAGCCGGCTATATTGTCATCTGGATGAAGATGAGGGTTAGCAGTCCAACAACAGATGTCAGGAGCGTTCGTTGTGTATTGAAACCCATCGCACTCTTTAGGGCGACAAACTCAGCTGAGACGATCCAGGCTGAGGCGATGATTGTTGTTGCTATGATTATGGGTCTGACAGGTATTGCAATAAGGATGAAGAATATCCCCGGGGCTGCGGAAAAGAATAGTGGCCGGGCGAGTTCCCAGAAGCCCGTTTTTCCCTGGAACAGTTTTGTTCCAACTAGGAAGACTGTTGCCGACCAGATGAAGGCGGCGAAGTCGGTGAAAATCATGTTGGCTATGGTCCCAGATATCAGCTGGCTGGGTGACAGGCTCTTGGTTTGGAGCCCGCTGAAGATGCTGAACCCGAGTCCATAGGATAGGCCGACTATTAGTAGGACTGCGATAGCCTGCCCTGTCGCGCTCCTGTCCTCCTTGAGTTCACGGAAGGTGTCTTTGTCGAATCTGGCGGTCCGGATGATTCGTGACCCGAGTTGCTGAAGCTTCCGTCTAGTTATTGGGCGGGCTTGTCCCTGAGTCATATCCTATGACCAGTTCCGATATCATGTCTGGCCCAGCCTTATCAACTAATAGTAGGAAAATGTCATCGATAACGATGGCGACCAAGGTGTCTCAGCCCATGTCCGCGCTGAGGGAAAAGCTCGCTGAGAAGCCGACATTCAAAGTGGTCGCGATGCCGGACTTCTATCTAGACTACATTCTTGCGTATCCGGGCAAGCTTGACGAGATGGCCAAGGCCATGGTTGATGTTGCAGAAAGGGGAGGCGGGAACATTTTGGGATGGAAGCATCTAGTGGGGAGGGGAGGAAACGCTTCGAACTTCTCGGCCCAGCTCTTGAAACTTGGGGTCAAGGTGTCTCCGATAGTCGAAACTGATGACTTTGGAAAGCTTGTCCTCGCCCATTTTCTGAAAGGCGCAGATCTATCCCGCGTGAGATCCACCGGAGCACTGTCGAGGACTCTTGCCTTCGAGGCGGAATATTCAGGCAGACATGTCAACATCATGGCGAGTGATCCCGGTTCTCTATCGAGTTTCGGCCCTGAGAAACTAACTCAGGAGGATAAGGAGCTGATCCGAGAGGCTGACTTTGTCTGTGTTTTCAACTGGAACCAGAATTCGAGAGGAACCGAGCTGGCTGAGAAAGTGTTTCAGATCGCAAAGTCCGAGGGAAAAGGAGTGACGTTCTTTGATCCAGGCGATCCTACATCGAGGGCGAGCGAGATCTCAGGGCTCAACGAGCTGGTCCTATCCAAAGGGCTCGTTGACGTACTCAGTGTTAACGAGAACGAGCTTACCCAACTAGCCTCCGCGGTTACCGAGGAAACTGGCAAGTTTGACGGAGAAGAAGAGAATCCATTATTCCAAGCTGCCAGCGTCTTCAGTATGCTTGGAAGTAGGGTCGATCTTCACACTCCCGCCTTTTCAGCCACGTTCATCGACGGCCAGAGAGAACGAGTCCTCTGTGCAATGTCGACTCCGTTGAAGGTCACAGGGGCGGGAGATGCGTGGAATGCAGGCGACATTCTGGCTCAAGGAATCGGGCTCGACCACAGAGAACGGCTGATCCTCGCGAATGCCACGGCAGCTGCGTACATGCGGAGGCCTGATCTTGATCCTTGCTCTATGGACGAGATTCTCGCGCGTGTGGAAGAGATAGAGAAGCTCAACGCTCGCTAGTCTTTCTGAGATGTCCCTTATTTCAATGGACTAGGGATGTGGAGCGCTCGGTTCACCACTCTTAAATCGGGTATTGATTGATGAGACACGAAAGATGGATAGTCTGTGAGCCGAGAAGTTTCTAGAGACAAACTGCGGGCTTTGAGTTGCGGGGAAGGGGAGGCTCTGTAGTTGCGCGAGGTCGCGGAGGGAGTCTACCGGGTGCCGGCAAGAGCGGCTAACGCGTACCTTGTTGAGGCTCCAAGAGGTCTCGTGTTGGTAGACAGCGGGTTGCCAGGTAGTGAGAAGGGAATTCTCAAGGCTATCGCCAAGCTCGGAAAGAAACCTTCGGACTTGAAGCTTGTATTGTTGACGCATCGGCACCTGGATCATATTGGGAGCGCTGCGGCGCTGAAGAAACGGACCGGAGCGAAGCTTGCTTCACACCCGTTCGAGAAGCCCTATGCGGCTGGGACGTTGGTGATACAGGCTCCGAGCGCTTGGAGTCTCTACGGAAAAATGGTGAGAAAGCTAACGACGCTTGAATATTGGACGCTGAAGTTGTTTCGGATCATCAAGTTCCAGACTGCCCATGTGGATCTTGCGACGGACGAAGAGTCAGTCTTGGAGGAGGTGGGTTTGGACGGGTCGGTTGTCTGGACGCCGGGACACACCAAAGGCTCGGTTACGCTTTTTCTCAACCAGTCTAGTGTGGCTATTGTTGGGGATCTGTTGCGTGCTCGTCGAGGCCGGCTTGTGGAGCCTTTGCTGATGGAGAATATTGGTCAGACCGAGGCGAGTGTAAAACGAGTCTTGGACCTTGGTGCTCAAATCATCTGTCCAGGGCATGGGAAGCCGCTGCCCGCTTCTAGGGTTAGGATTGAGAAGAGGATGGCGAAGCCTGTGGTTGTTGTGAAGAAAAAGGAAGAGGAGGACTTGGAGGAGTTAGCGTCTGGCCTTTTCTAGTCTCTTCTCTACGTCGTCCCAGTTGACGACGTTCCACCAGGCGTCCACGTACGCTGCGCGGTCGTTCTTGTACTGTAGATAATAGGCATGTTCCCAGACGTCAAGCACGAGTATTGGGACCACTCCTTGAACTGTTAGGTCGTTGTGTTTCTCGGCTTGGAGCGTGATCAGTTGTTGGGTCCATGGTTCGTAAGCTAGAACGGACCAGCCGCTTCCTTCGACTTGTTTGGCGGCGGTGCTGAACTGTTCTTTGAACGAGTCCCATTTTCCGAAGTCGGTGTTAATCTGGTCGGCTATCTTTCCACCGGGCTTTCCTCCGCCGTTTGGTTTCATGTTGGGCCAGAAGGTGCTGTGCATGGTATGGCCTGAACCGTGAAAGGCGAGGTCTCGTTCAATTCCTTTGACGTCGACACCTGCGAATCCTGTCTCTCGGGCCTTCTGGAGCTTGTCTAGGGCGGCGTTTGCGCCGTTTACGTAGGCGAGGTGGTGTTTGTCATGGTGGAGTCGCATGATTTCTTCGCTTATTGTCGGAACGAGTGCGTTGTAGGCATAGGGAAGATCAGGTAGCTTGTACCGGTGATGTGGCATGCGGGCCCGGCTGTTATAGTGTTGATAAAAAACTATGCTACAGGCTGTGTGTGATGCTCGGTGGAACCACTCTCGCGTCGCGGGAGCTTTGAGCAATCTGACAATTTTTTTAGAGGGGTGTTTCTGTCCGGGCGTTGTTCGGCTTTGTTTTCTTGAGACGGGCGTATTATGGGCTTGTCTGGGCTTTTTCGACCTCCGTGTTTTCCCCTGTGGTTAAGCGTGGAAAATCGTGCTCTCGAATTCGTGGGCTTGGAATCGGGATTGGGGCTTGAAATGGGCGAATTTTTTCATCCAGCAGTTCGAGATAGCTGTGTAGGCAATGGTGGTTGTACAGGTTCGCATGGCTTTCGTGCCATGAAAAACGGGTATAGGGACGCTTACCATGTCATGTCTATCGGACATGTGGCTTCTTAACGGTCCTCGAATGATATGACAAGTGTGGAAGGAACGGAATACCCCGACCAGTTCGCCGATTTCCTAGATTTCCTATGCGAAAAGTACCATATGGATAGGAGCCGGTTGTTTATCGAGTACAGTTCTAGACCGCCTCCCCCGCTCAAAGGTACTAGGGGAGGCTACTACGAGGGACTGCTCTCGTACCGCGAAAAGAATGGTCACTCCGAGTTTCTGATCACTGTCTTCAAGGTCTCGCGCGAACCTCTCCTGACCCTGGCACACGAGTTCGCTCATCTAGTCAAGAACTTGAAGTCCGGAAACTTTGACAAGCCTCTAGGTCCCCCAGACGACACGGCCGAGAGAACTCTTGACAACCAGGCGATTAATGACCTAGCTGAATTCCGAGAACTTGATCGCTTGTCGTAGGTTGGGAGTATGAACTCTCTTCGAAACGCACAGGGTCAAGATATCCTACTTACCTGATCACTCATAACGTAGAGCAGGTTCTAGCCTGACCCGAGCGCCTTTCACCACCATCCTTTCTGAGCGAGGCTTTTTTACGAAACGGGCCTTAGCCGCGGAGGAATTTGGTTCTCTCCACGCCGATAGGCGTCATAGTTGTCGGAGTCTTCATCGGCACCTACATTCTCATTCTCTCAGACAAGTTCCACAAGCCCTCTGCAGCTGTTCTCGGGGCAACCTTGATGGTGGGAACCGGCGTTCTCACCGAATCAGATCTAGCTTCGGCTATCAACTGGCAAGCGCTCGGAGTTTTGCTTGGAATGTTCATCATCGCTTCATCGCTACGCGAAGCAGGATTCTTCGAATGGGTAGGACTACACCTCGCGAGATTTGTGGACGCCCATCCCGTCCGCATGTACGTCCTCTTGCCACTCATGACTGCGGGATTGGCTTCACTTCTCGATATCGTGACAGTTGCACTCTTCATTGTGCCACTCACTGTCGAAGTGTTTGATGGACTGGGGATCGACCCGGTCCCATTCGTCATTGCCGAGGTTCTCGCCGCAAACGTAGGCGGACTAGCCACCATGGTGGGAGATCCAACAAACATCATTATCGGATCCTCGCTAGGACTGACCTTCAACCAGTTTCTCCAGAACACGGCGCCTATCGCTCTCGCTGCAATTGCTGTGAACGGCGGGTTACTCTACTTGAAAAATCGGAATTTTCTCCATCGGGACGCAATGAAGCGTCATCGACAGAAACCCGTGCTCGACCTGCGTAGCCCGTCCGAGGCGGTGAAGGACAGGGGGCTACTAAGGGTCAGCCTCGTATCTCTAGTCCTAGCTGTCAGTTTTCTCGTGGTTCATACCGTTCTCGAGGTCTCGGCGGCTCTTGCAACTCTTCTCCCCGCTTTCCTGATACTTGTCTATGAGTCGTCCCGGTCGAACGAGGTCCAGCATGTTCTCGGTAGGATAGACTGGCAGATATTCTTCTTTTTTGGGGGGCTCTTCGTACTCGTCGCCGCTCTCGGGAAAACGGGAGTTCTCTCGATGCTGGGAAACGAAATGATTCAAGTCTCAGGAGGAAACCTGGCGCTTTCTGTAACCCTGGTTCTATGGGTCACCGCGCTAGTATCACAGGTCGTGGACAATGTACCTTTGGCAACGGTCTTCATACCTGTAATCGCAGCTATGGCTAACACGCTCAGTGTGCCCATCGCGCCACTAGCATGGGCGCTTGCTATCGGAACCGGGATGGGAGGAATGGCCACGCCTATCGGGACCGCTTCTAACCTGGTCGCCCTAAACATTCTAAACAAGCCTAGACAACGGTTGAGTTTCGTCCGATTCGCAAAGAGGTCCATACCGTTGACGATAATCGACTTGGCTATTGCAAATCTGATTCTACTGCTTCGTCTCTAAGCTGATGGTGACGAGCGCGGTGTCTGGATGAAAGAGATACAGCACTCTTTTCTAGCCCTTCCGGGATGAACTGTCAGAGTCGTTAGAGGTTACCATCTCTCTTTCCCACCGGAGAAATGAATGTTATGAACCAGGTGATTCGTCGGGTCAAGGGCTTCTTCCAGCTGGGCGAGAGGGACGCTTTCACTCGAATCGACAAGCTCGCAAGCCTCGGCGAGGAATCGTTGCACCTTCTAATCAAGATACTTACCAACACACCCAACGGACTCTCAGATATTGAAACATGCACTAACAGGATCAGTCTTCTGGAGAAGCAGGGGGACACGATAGTTCAATCGCTCGAAGAGATGTTCGGGAAAGGTTCCATATCGGCGATTCTTATGAGAGAGTTCGAGAGACTGGCTGACTCTGTGGATAGTGTTCTGGACCGAGCTCACGCTCTTTCCCGGCAGATAAGAAGAGTGACCAAGAGGCCCCTTCGAGAGGCTAAGGAATTCGATGCTATCATCCGGAAGGACCAGGTTCGTCTGATAGAGATCGGACTTGTTCAGCTTCAAGGTCTTCGGAAGCTCTTCAGCGTCGCAGGCTCGAACATGAAGGAATCACTTGAACTGGCTAAGCGGATTGAACGGTTGGAAGAGCAGGGAGACGATGTCAAGGACAATATGCTTGACGAGATCTACGGGTCCTGGGAAGTGCTTGACTACGCTTCCTTCCACAACTATATCGAGACCACGATCGAGGCAGATGATATTCTCGATCGTTGCGAGGACGCGTCGGACCTCGTCATCGTGATAATGAAAGGTCTCGGCGCTTAGGAAAACTAGGCTTGAACCTGTCTCTCGACACTCTCTCCATTGTCCTAGCTGGGCTCTTGGGAGCAGTTGTAAGTGGGAACAATCTCTCGGCGTGTTGCGGGACCATCATCGGCAGCGGAATGGTCAACCGACGGTCAGGAATCATCATCGCGGTCGCGGGCTACCTGCTCGGATTATCGATTGAGGGCCCTAAACTCTTCAAAGTCAGGGAGGCCTTTCTCCCGACTGAAACCAGCACAGAGATATTCTTGATACTTCTAGCTACACTGCTCATATTCGTTGGGGGAGAACTCACAAAAGTCCCGCTCTCCCTCTCAAAGGCGTTGACGGGAACAATTCTAGGCGTCAGCTTTGCAATTGGAGCGTTACAAGAAACTAGTTATTTGGTTCTCATCCTGATCTTCTGGGTGAGCGCGCCCATAGTCGCAACGGCTCTCGGTGTGATCTTTGTTGCACTTGACGACAGGTATAGTCCTAGAAACCTTTGGGTGAAACTCTCACTCCTCAAAGCTGGGCTAGTAGTGATGGCCTTCCTCTCCGCATACGTTACCGGCAGCAATGCTTTGGGACTTATCGCTGGAGTCCCCTCCAATCAGCCTCAGATTGCAACCGTTGTCGTAGGTATTGGGAGCGTTCTCGGAGCGTTTGTTCTTGGTCGAGGCGCCCTACGCCGACTGACAGAGGGGATTTATAGCCTCAGATATCCTAACGCGTTCTACTCCCAGCTACTTGGTGCAGGGACGGTCGAACTCGCGAACCAGCTCGGGGTCCCGTTGTCGACAACTGAGACTGTTTCTTCCGGAATTATCGGGTCTGGGTTAGCAAGCAAGATGCGCGTCATGAATTCTAGGAACGTATTCCTAATTATCGCAAGCTGGGTAATCTCACCAGCTCTAGGTTTTGCTCTCGGATACGGGTTAACTCTGATTGTTGGGTGACTGGGCAATGATTCTCGGAGGGCATTGGTACCACTCGACAAATATTGTCTAGCACCCTACGTGGCTTCCCGCGTTACGGAGGAACCTTCGATCATGACGAGGTCTAGGATGTGATAGTCTCTTGTTGTTGAGTGTCGAGATTGGGCTGGCAGTGCTGTTCGCCCTGGCTTTCGGAAATGGAGCGAATGACGTAGGTAAGAGTGTGACTGCTCTCATGATGGATCCGGACACTGCAGCCTTCAAGCCCAGATACTCACCCCTCATCTGGGGAGGCTTGTTCAGTGGCCTGGGTAGTATCTTAGCAATCATAATCTCGGTCAGATTATTCTCCGCGTTCACTCCCCAGAGCTTTTTCCAATCAACGCCAGGGGTCTCCTTCATCCTAGCGGCTCTGGTAGGTGCAGCCTCATGGATACTTATCGCAACTCTTCTAAGGGTTCAGGTTTCGACGACGCACGCAATCGTCGGGGCAATCATAGTGCAGGCCATCTATCTGTTGGGTGCATCTAGCCTAGAATGGACTTTCCTCATATGGAGGATCCTCCTCCCTCTGGCCGCGGGCCCATTCGTCGCCTTAATCGGCGTCTACATTATCAGCAGGGTACTTCGCAAACGAGACACAGGGGTCGATGAGGCCCCCTCCTCAAGACGTCTCGGAGCAGCCGACTGGATTTCTGCCGCTGGTGTCGCCTTCGCTAGGGGAGTGAACGATGCGCCTAAGATGGCTGCTCTTGGCGCTTTCGTATTACTGGGCACATCAGAAGACGGCGTCTTGCTGCCCTACATTATCGTTGGCGTTGCGGTCGTAGCAGGCTCATTAGTCTGGGGGGATCGTGTGGCCAAGACTTTGATCGGGCACACTCCACTCCAACGCGGGCATAGGCTGAAGGCGCATGGAGCTACCGCGGTGCTGGTTTCTGCTGGATCATACTTTGGCGATGCCTTTTCGACGACAAACGTCTCTGAGGGTGCGAACGCGGGGCATCACGGTCAGAAGGGGAGGCAGTTCCTGGGGTCGGCTTTGCGGGGAATGGCGTTGGCCTGGATGGTGACTTTGCCTGCAGCAGGGCTATTGGCCATTGTCGCCTCAATCCTTGGGGCAAGGATCTGGGGCTAGTCGAGGCCGGACTACTCCACTATAGGTCGAATGGAATGGGCGTTTAGGATTCAGAGTCCTAGACGTTATCGAAAGGAATCCGAACGGAGCTCATAGAGTCCAACCCTGTCCGGGCGATCGGCTATGCAACGGTTACGGTCTTGTTTGCTGCAGGGGAGACTCAGAGGAGAGACAAGCTTCCCAAGCTTCCACAGTTGAACCGTTTCAGATCCCATTGTTTGTAATCGGTATCGGTCTACTAGCGGTTTGGTTCGTACTGTTCAGGTTCGAAATGCTAGCGAACTTGGAGAATATTCTCGCATATCCGATTCCCTTGCTGGCGGGAATCATAGCAATCCCCATTATCTCATTCATCCTCGTTCGATATTACACACGAGGAGGAAGAAAAGCAATCGTGTAGCTAAGGTCTCGCTCTCGTGAATTATTCAACGATGGAACTGATGTCTCGGCGATGCCGGGATTGAACACATAGTTGTGCCCGCTGTAAAGATTATTCCGTGCAAGGAATCCGAATAGACTAGCGGGTTCCAGGCGGCCCACTTGAGACTAGAGTGGTAACTGGGCACATGAACTGGAATCTCAATCTAGCGGTTCGGTAGAGCCTATACCGGAAACGTGTTCTATCCTAGTTTCTTGCCGAAGAACTCGCTGACAACAAAAGGCTCGTTCGGAGTTGGCAACGCGAGCGGGCCGTTAGGCTCATGCCGTCGAAATCTCGCCCGGGGTCGCGTAAGAATGTTGAAATGAAGGCAAAAACCGCATCGCTGGGAGCTACCCGGGCACAACGCTGCCTGGGATCAAGCTTTAAGGAGAGAAATTGGTGTGAGAAATCATTTACTCGTCGCTCTGCTGATTATTGGGATGATAGGGGTACCTTCCCTGCCGCGGGCACATGGAGCATCAGGAACCTACTTCGACAACGTGGTTTTTGTGGCGATGGAGAACCAGGATTATGCTGATGTTATGGGTCAGGGGACTGGAAATTCCAACGCTCCATTCATTGCAAGTCTGCTTCCATACGGAAGCACTATTCCAAACTATCATGCGTACGGTGCAAATGGTCGTAATACATGTGCAACAACTCACTCAGCAGGTTGTTATGAAGCGCTAATTGCTGGAGTTAGCGACCTGCGAGCAAACGGGTATTCTTGTTGTATACCCGACCCAACGCTCTTAGGTAATCGTTTTCCGACGGCAGGATTGACTTGGGAAGCCTATTGTGAAAGCGGGTGCCCAAGAGTCAATGACCACTTTCCATTCACAGGATTCACCGATACGTCAAGTTGCTCGTGTATTTTTGCAAGCAGTAGCGTTTCCATTTCAGATTTCGTAGCTGCGGCAAATTCCGTTACACCTCCTAACTTTCTCTGGTTCACTCCTACCGACAGTCATAACATGCATAGTAACTCTATTCAGACCGGTGATTCCTATCTGCGAAACTTTCTCGTGGGTTCGAGCGGAAGCATTGGAAGCCCTGCAAGTGGCTCTCTACTCGCGAGCAACCTCTTCCACTCGGGTCATAGAACACTGCTGGTTCTGTGGTGGGATGAATACGACCCTGCTCCAAATCTGTTCTATGAACCAGGGGTCGTCAAACAAGCGTACGTGTCATCTAGCGACGTTTACGACGAGTTTTCTGTTCTGCACATAATGGAGAACAATTGGGCTCTGCCAACTCTGACCGCTAATGATGCTGCTGCGGCCCCGATGACGGACATCTTTGGATCGTCAAATCCACCGGGAGGTGCAGGCGAAGGATCAGGGGGAGGCTGCTTGTTGTGCGGCTCTACCAGCACGTGGTTGCTCGTCGTCGGTGGACTCTTAGGACTCATTGGCTCACTTGTTCTTCTCACTATTAGAGCTCGAGCGAAACTCGCGCGGACTAGGCGAAGAATGAATCGACCAAGATCGCTAGTCAATAGCCTTGTAGGTTCTTACTGGAACGAGAGAGGATGCGTTAACTCCGTGCTCTAGCCGGTGTTCTTTGAAGTGCTTTCCAGTTTGCTAAGGAATAACTCAACATACCGACAAGCTATTTCCCAATCGAATGGCTGAGCCAGGCCGATCGTTCCCATTATGACGCGAATAGAATTGTCGTGTTTATCGTCAAATTCAGGAAAAATGTCTTGGTCCACGTAAACATGTCGAGTCTAGGCCCTAGTTAGGGCGAGGCTTGGTTTTTCCATAACCCTGTTCCTCTGTGGTGTTTCTTATTAGACGGGAGGATTACTCGTTCTATCTATGACTGATTCGGGTCCTGTGCTCTCTGATATGGAGGAAGGTGGGGATGGTATGGCAAAGTATGCTCGTATGATGCTGGAATTCATCAAGAAGGATGTGTTCGAGGACAGGAAACAGGTCTCCGTGGAAGAAGTCGTCACACTCATCGCCGCGTTGACTGATATCTCTGTTAGTTTATTGGCGAAATTCCGGAAGGACGAGGTGGACCTGGCGAAGGCGACAGAGGTTGGAAGGGACGTTTTCAAGTACATGGTCGGACGACTAGGCTTCGACATCGACAAGCTCGGCAAATCAAATATTTACGTGTAAGACAGCTAGTTCTTGTTCGTTTGATCACTTTTCTTTGGGGACTCTAGACTCTAGTAGGGTCCAGGGGCGCTAGAATTCATCGGTTTCCAGTTTCAGGAAGCGTTTCCAGAAATTGGTTTCCGAAAAATCGTTTTCAATTGACTATTTCCATTCTATGATCTTCCATAGCTGAATCTCAGCCGTTCTACGGGACGCTTCTCTACTCCTCGGCGTTCGGCAGTAGCTCTGGCCCCATAGGCTTGCGCTTGCTCCTGTTCCGTCTCGTCTCCTCATATCGAGATTCTACCCAGCCGACCACTTTCTGCTCGGTCATTTGCTCTGCCTCCAGCTGCTTGTCCATGTTCTCCGCAACCACCTTGAGGAAGTTCTCCGGGCTCACCGGTTTGATGATATACGCGTCTGCCTGAAAGTTCACAGAATCAACCGCATTCTCCAGAGACGGGTAACCGGTGATCATGATCTTCCTCGCCCGCGGAAGAATCTCGTGGACCCGAGTCAGCAGATCTGTTCCCTCAACATCCCGCAGCTTGATATCAATAATCGCCAAGTTGTAGGGGCGAGCCTTGCACTTCTCAACCGCTTCCAGCGCAGTCTCCGCGGTATCGACACTGTAGCCAACCGGCTCTAGAATATCTTTGAAGCTCTTCAGAATCCCCCGATCATCATCAACAATTAGAATATTCTTTGCCATCCCAGATGCTCACCTCCTCATGTCAATCGGCAATTCAACCGTCAAAGTCGTCCCCTCACCCACTTTGGAAAAGACCTTGATCTCGCCCCTGTGCGATTCGATCAGACGCTTGGTCACGGCCAGCCCGAGTCCCACACCCTTCTCCCTCGTCGTGAAGAGCGGGCTGAACATCTTGGCTTTGACATCCTCCGGAATACCGATCCCCGTGTCCTGGAAGCTCACCGCGGCAATGTTCTGACTCGTCCACGCTCTAATCTTCAGCTTTCCCCCATCAGGCATCGCTTGAAGAGCGTTGGTGATAATATTGGTAAAGGCCCGGCGAAGCAAGCCCGGGTCGACGCGCAGTTTCGGAAAGCCTGTCTCAACGCTGGATGAGACATCCACGGCCTTGGGGACCGGGATTGAGGAGAGAGAGTCATTGATCAGCCTCTGCATGTCATACTCAACAAAGGTCGGCTTCGTCTGTTTCGCATAGTCTTGCAGGTCGGAAACTATCTTGTTCATGAAGTCAGCCTGCTCCCGGATCGTCTCCAACGCACTGCCAACACGAGGGTCCTTCTCCGGCGTCGACGCTGAATTCGCTTTCATAGCCTCCTTAGCCAGATGAATCGTGTTGATTATCGTCTGCAAGGGGTTTCTGAGGTCATGGCCCACCATCCCCGCCGTCTCTCCAATAGCCGCCAACCTGGTCGTGTTACTTAACATCCTAGATCTTTCCTCAACCAAGTCTTCCAAGTGTTCAGAACGTGCCCTAAGCTTCGCCTCACCTTGTTTCAAACGGTCGATATCGACAAATGCCAAGACAGCTCCCTCGATCTTGTTATCCGCGGTCCGGTATGGTCCTATCCGGACCAGAAACCAGTGCCCCTGTGGACCCTTCGCCTCTATCTCCTTGATGACGACGTTGTCGACGACCTCGTTTATTGTCTCTTTGAGATCCGGTATCTGGAAACCAAGGTTGATGTCAAAGATGGGTCTGCCGAGGTCGCTGGGTTTCAAATTGAACAGTTTATCGGCTAGCGGGCCCCAGCGACGCAATCGCAGATCGCTTCCCATCATGAGGACGGGTACGTTCGTACTTGCGTTGAGGTTTGTCATGTCATTGTTGACCTGTGTCAGCTCAAGGTTTCTGTTCTGAAGCTCCTCGTTAACAGTGGTCAGCTCCTCATTCGTTGACTGAAGCTCCTCTTTAGCCGTTTCGAGCTCCTCATTGGTGCTCTGCAGCTCCTCGTTACTAGACTGTATCTCCTCATTAGCAGCCTTCAGCTCCTCGTTGGCCGCTTCCTTGTCCTCGATGATCGACTGGAGATAGTCCTTAGTCGCAGAGAGTTCGTGCTGGAGCCGGACAACCTTGAGATCCTCCGCCCTCTTCTCCTTCCTGCTCTTTTCCCCTCCAGCTCTTCCCAACGACACTGGAGAAGCAGGCTTTGGCAAAGCTTCCTCGAACGCCACGAGAAAACAGGGATGAGCTCGATCGGTCTTCAGCGGCACCACCTCCAGGTTCACATCCAAGTATTTCCCATCGGACCTGATCGCGATAGCTTCCTTCCTAACTGTCTCGCCGCTCCTTTTCGCTCTATCTAGCGCATTTCTGAGGTCCGTCATCATGCCCTCGCGGGCCATCTTCAAAACGTTGAGACTGGCTTTCCCAGGTGCAGGCTCGAGGAAGGAACCTGTGCGTCCCCGAACCTGGATAATCTCCAGCTCACTGTTCACGATGACGCTGGCCGGCGTGTACTTTGTCAGCAATATCCGGTCCGCCTCCTTGAAAATTTCCGGTTCCGGGATTTGACTTTGAGCTGGTCGATTGACTGCCGGCTTGCCGATTTTCCTTTCAGCTATATACGTCGTCGAAAAATCAAGGGGCTTCCGCGTGACTACGGGTCTCTTGGAATAGATCTTGAAGCGCTTGTTAACCACCTTGAAGATGTTGTCGAACTCACCTACAGTCTCGAAGTCTCCCAAGACAAGGAACCCCGCAGGCTTGAGCGAGTAGTGGAATATTGGGAGCAGCTTCTTTTGCAAGGCTGGCCCAAGATAGATCAGTAGGTTCCGGCAGATGATCAGGTCCAGCTTCGAAAACGGCGGGTCCGCCGTGACGTCCTGCTTGGCGAAGACACACATTCGGCGAATCGACTTGTTTACCTGGTAGGAGCCGTTCGTTCCGACGAAAAAACGCCGTAGACGTTCGGCCGATATCGAAGCGGATGCGGCGTACACGCCGTCCCGAGCCTTCTCCAACACGGTCTCATTCACGTCGGTTGCAAAGATCTGGATCGGCGGGTGGATCGAGGAATGGTCCAGGTACTCCACGAGGCAGATGGCCAGAGAGTAGACTTCTTCTCCGGTCGAGCAGCCTGGAATCCATATCCTGATGGGGTCATCAGCCGACCTTTTCTTCATAATGCTGGGAAATACTTCCTGCTTTAATGCATCGAAGGTTTGAGGCTCACGGAAGAATCCGGTCACATTGATTAGAATGTCCTGGAACAGGGAACTCACTTCGCCCGGGTTTGTCTTTAGATTGTTCAGGTAATCCTGCATCTTGCTCGTCTTGAGAATCAGCATTCGTCTCAGGATCCTTCTCTTTATTGTCGCATGTTTGTAGTCTGCAAAATCGACCCCGGTCGCTTTTCGAAGTAGACCGAAGATCTTGTCGAGGTCGCTCTGCGGTAGCAGCTTTTCCGCCGTTTCAGTTTCCAGGTAGGGCACGTAGGGATGCTGGCTCAGCCTGACAAGTTCTTGCGCGATGTCCTGCGGCCGGAGGATCAGGTCGACGCAGCCTGCCGCGACTGCGCTCCGGGGAAGGTCGTAGTACTTGGCCGACTTCTCGTCTTGGGCAATTGTGATTCCTCCTTCATCCTTGATAGCCCTCAGCCCATGAATTCCATCCATGGAAGTCCCGGAAAGTATGATACCGATCGCTCTGCTCTTCTCCTGCAGAGCGAGGGACGCCAGAAATTGGTCGATGGGAGTATGCCTACGGTCGACTTCGACACGAGGGGTGAGGTGTAGAACGCGCTTGGAAATCGTCATCGTCGTGTTCGGCGGGATCACGTAGACATGTCCAGGCTTCACCCGGGTCCCATCAGTAACCTCTTCCACCGCCAGCTTGGTTGTCCTGGAGAGAAGCTCGGTCAGCAAGCTCTTGTAGGTAGGGTCAAGGTGCTGTACGAGTACCAGTGCCATGTTAATGGCTGAGGGGAGCTCTTGGAGCAGTTGAGTGAAGGCTTCGAGCCCTCCTGCAGAAGCACCGATCCCCACTATTGGGAACGAATCATCACGAGTCCGCTCAGCGACAAGAACCTCCCCGCTCTTCCGTGTCGTCGACTCTACGGGCCGAGAAACCAGTTTTCCCTCACGGGCACCCGCATGCCTTTTCCTCACACGTCTTCGCTCAGCGAGTTTTTGGACCAATCGGCAAACGCTTGAGGATAATTCCCGTATCAGACTCGGCCTCGGAGAATATAAAAGAACGACTCCACAACCTATACAACGACGGTTGAGAGCGCAGTGAGCCTTCGACCGCCTCCTTCATAGTTGACAAGAGATGGTTACTCATGCAGAAGCAAAGATCCACCGCGTCGGCCCACGACACACCATATACCTCGCAAAGGATCTAGTCGAAGACAGCACCTTTCCTTTCCGTGCTGATGAGGATCTTACGGTGAGGATTGAAGGAGACGCTCTGATAATAGACAAGGACGGAAGGAGTGGCCATCGGACGACCAAGCTGGACGAAGCCCACAGCCATAGGGACAAGATATTGACGAAGACTCTAGACGTTCTCAACTTTTCCCCTCTCACTTCAAAAGCGGAGAGAATCAACCAGATGCTGAGCGAGATTCATGAGGCGGAAATGCTCGAATCACGAGTTCGACATATGCCGAAAAATGAGCATGCTATCTTTCTCTGGGAGGAAGAGACATTCCTCGAGATGGTCTTGTCAGAATTCTTCGATCCTGGTGCAACCGGCAAAGCCCCGAAGGGCCTGTTTTCCTTGAAACCTTCTGCATTCGAGTCCGTGAACAATTTGGTGCAAAAAGACCTTTCAGGTCTAGACAAGCCCGAAGCAATCAAGAAAATAAGAGGTTGGATGACCGAGGTGCATGCAACCAACGATACAAATCTTCCCACTAGAATCGCAGTGGAAGACTACTCTTGGTTCTTACAAAACGGATTAGCGAAGGGGCTCATGGAATTGGAGCAGAACATTGGGCGTAGGGTGAAGGAGAACATGACAGTCCTCTGCGGATACAATGTTTCGAAGCTATCCGATCCCAAGCATCTGGAGACGTTGATCGATTTCCACGGCTATGTGATTCTCGATCAGCCCTTCAGGGCATATAGAAGAGGGGGCCGTTGAAAATTCTCCAGACGATTGAAACGAGAATCTCGGCGGGGTTGAGGGACAGTGTATAAATTGTTATATACCTATACGACTGGCTAGGGTAAAAGGCGGAGGTCATCAGTCATCGCCAAATTTATGCTGTCCATCCGGGAAGAATCATACCAAATAATATCCGCTGAAGCGAGGGAGCGAGGCGTGTCAATTCAAGAATTGTTGAGAGCTGTGATCTTGCCAGAATGGGTCAAAGGCAATATCGGACCGTCGACCTTGCAACAGCCTCTGAGGGACGCAGCACCACAGATGGCGAGGTACTCAATGCCTTCGAAACAGCCGGACCCTTTCATCAAAGTCCAATCGGCCCGGTCAAGGATCTAGGCCGCAGGCGCCCCCAAGACCCGAAATTCCTCACCGGACCCCTTCAGATTGTAACGACCGCTATTCCGATCCAAAGCGAGCTTGCCACGGAGTCATCAAAGCGTTTCGAAGCCTCATCTTCAGTTCAGTCCCTCCAGAACCAACCTGGCAGAGGATTGACTGATAGGCGAGAATTGAGGGTCTAAAAATCTCTGACGAGGTGTATAAAATGTTATATACCATTTGAACCCGTAATAGGATATTCTCGGAAGCGTAGCTATACCCGATTCCGGGAGGTGACACGATGGAGAAACTCAAACCAGGGGACAGAGTATGGGTCAAGAACCCGCGCTTGGTAGCGGAACGCAAGATCGGCACCATAATGTCGACAAAGAAAACACGAAACGGCCTACGATACATTGTAGAATGGGACGTTGATCTGGAAGAAACCCCGAACCACCACCCCGGATACCTCGAGAAGGAAATAGCTCCCATGAACCGCCGCGGTATCAGCCAACAGAGCGAAAACTGAAGCTCGTTCCTAATAAGTCGGACACTGAACCTTGACCGTGAACATGTCGAATAAGTTGGCCAGGCTCTCCGTGAGCTAAACTCGTGGAATCCCCTTGAGTTCTGCTCATCGTTCTATCCTAGAAATTGCAGGACTAGCTCCAACGCATCACGGGTGAAAATTTTTCGAGGTCTTTTACCACAAAACTCTCTCCACATCGTACTTTGAATCGAAGGCAACATCCATCGCCAGCTTCCTACAAACCATCACCGGACCAATCATCCTCGTCGGACACTCGTATGGGGGAGCTGTCATCACCAACGCTGCAACAGGAAACTCTCGAACGTGAAGGCTCGACTATCATGTGGAGGAAAACTGGTTCAGTCTAGTCTGGTATCTATGAGTATCTTGATCTTTGGTTGTTCAGATTCTTGGGGACGGACGTCTCTCTTGTAGAGTCTGGAGACTTCTATTCCGAGCACCATCATCAGTTCCTGGATCTTCATCGGTACAGCCTCCTTCCCAGGCCTCATAGGCATCGACGACTTCTCTTACGAATCCAGGGGCAAGTTCGATGTATTCCAGACCCAAGGCTGTCCTATCATCGATGTTTCGCGCAAGAACTTAGACAGGTCAGCCTGCTGAAACTACTAGGCTAATTTGTATCAAAAAACGTGGATTACTCAAACTTCCCTCTAAGCACTACAAGTGATCAGGATAGAGATAGAAGTGCTAAAGAAATGATCTGATGAACGGAAGTGCATATGCAAAAAATCATGCCTTTCCTCTGGTTCGATGACAAGGCAGAGGAGGCAATGCTCAAGATGAAGAAGATCGACATTAGGGGCTTTGAAGAAGGCATACGAGGGTTAGTTACATGAGTTAGAAAACTATCTTTTACCAAATCGGTGTCAGAAGTAAAATTATTTATACTACCATGCTCGTGCGAGTACAGAGGCATTTACTTGAGCGACGATATCGGGGATATTCGAAAGGAGCTCCGGGAGGAATTCAAGTCGCTGAAGAATGAAATACGGCGACAAGTATCCCAAGCTCTTGAGAAGCCGGGAAATGGTACAATCCGAGTTGATCTCAACAAGGATGATATGGCTCAGACTGAGCCCTCCTTTGTTGTCGTGAAGGACCTTGTCAAACAGATTCGGGAGAACGTGAAATCCAGCCTGGCTACAAGGGGTGAGATTGCTGTCGACGAGCTTGTCGATAGCATGCCTGAGACTACTGCAGCAGACCTCCTGAAATCACTGGCCAACACTGACAGGCTCAAGATGGTCAAGGTGTTGTACACCTCGAAGAAGACTTTCTCAGACTTCAAGACGATCACTGGGCTTGAGGCGGCCTCTGTCAACAATCACTTGAAGAGCCTCTTGAACATGGGGCTCGTCTCACATAGCGACGAGGGAGGCTACGAGCTCACTACGAGAGGGAGGATCCTCGTTAGGACTTTAGCGTTGATGAGCGAAGCGCTCGGAGGAGAACATGTTGATTGAGATAGGACGAGACTCAGGGCTGTCCCTGGCGACGAGACGAATCGCCGGCACATTGACTGGC
>VBAX01000051.1 GCA_005883075.1 Candidatus Bathyarchaeota archaeon
ACCTGGCGGCAGAGAGCAACCGCTGAAGAGAGTTGGAGGAAGAGTTGCGCCTGGTCCGGTGCATTTCATGGTGGCCGCGGTTATGTGAAATGATAAGCCCGGTGCGAAGGCGTTCGGCATTATGGTCCAGCCCGTGATGTCTACAGCCAGATGTACTGGGTTATTGGGTTGCCCCAAGTCAGTACGCGCATATTGAGCGAGTTGACAGTCGCCTATTGTTCCTGTAGTTCCGAGGGCTGTGCTTCCATTGCTGCCGCTGAAATCACACCATCCCCCCAAGCCGAAGGTTCCTGTTCCACCTCCAGGTGGACCACACAGAGTGGGGACGTTGCATGTGCTGGAAAATCCGACCTGCCATTGAGCAGCATTGCCGTAGGCGTGTGCTCCAGGTAGCAGGGGTCCCAGTAGCAGAAGACCTGCTGTGGCGATGAGGATCAGTATTCCACTGTGTTCGTTCAAGGGTTCTTCGACGGTTGGTCAGGATGATGTTTCTTAAGTCTATGCAATAATACTCTATCGTTAGGTATCTCTGGACTACGGAACACGAACGCGTGAAATTATGTGGGTCACACCCTGAAACAGTATCAGGTAGAATGCTAGAGTAGGCAGGCTCACTCTCCCTTAGGTCCTGCTCGACGAAGAGACGCTACCAGCCCAAATGATAGTAATCTTCCCAAACGTGCTGCGTGCTAGATCATTGTTCCAAGATAGGACATGGCAATGGCGAGTATGCCTGCGGCTGGCAGAGTCACGAGCCAGGGCAAGAGCATCGATCTCAACGAGGATTTGATCACACTGCCTCGTCCACCAATTCCAGCGTTCGACCCTTCGTGAACCTGAGTCGTGGACATTGGCGCTCCAAGAAAGGCCCCGGCAGACACCACTAGAGCGGTGGCCGCCCCAGCCTTCGACCTCTGGACTTGGTCCAGCGCAGCATGCCTACCAATAGCAGTCACCACCACGCGATGACCCAATACCAATGAACCGAGCAAGACCGCTACGGCAACAATCGAGTAAGGAACCCAGGTCGCCTCAGAGGGATTGGCGAGGAGAAAGAAAGCTCCCAGAGCCGCCATCTTCGGAGCATCGTTAATCCCTCTCGCGTAGGCAACCGCTGCCCCGGACCCCCAGTGCTCGATGCTGGCAAGTCGAGGTCGCTGCTTTCCAGGCATTCCCGTTCGACGTGTTAGTCTATCTAGGAGATAAATTCCCACGAGTGCAGCTATCGGTCCTCCCGCCAAGGGCAAGACAACTCTGACCAACAGGAACTCCCACTGCACCGCTGATACCCCAAACAGGTAGATTGCCAACAATACAATTGCGCCTACGATCGCGTGCGTCGAGGAGACCGGAAGCCGGAGAAGAGTTGCCGCAAGAATCCATAACGTTGCGCCAGCGAGCGCTGCCAAAACGAAAGAAGATTCTGGAGTAGTGTTCAGAAGGGTTTGGGGCGTGAAAACCGTGAAGAGTCTGCCTGAGACCAGGATTGCGGAGACGCTTCCAATGCCGGTGAAGAATCCTCCCCAGATGAGTGGCTTGCGCTTTGGAGGCGAGCCTGAGGGTCCCGGCATCATCAGTGACGCCACGCTTTTTCCTGCATCGTTAGCGCCGTTCGCGAAGGCTAGCGCGAACAGAGCCGCGAGGCCTATCTCTTCAATAGACAGTATCAAAGGCAGCTCACTCCAGATCTAGTTGTCTCACGAATAATTGCCTGGTCGATTGCATTGAATGGAGCGAGTGAAATTTCGCTTCGTTTTTCAGTCCCGAATAGACCATGTCTTTCCAGAATTTGAGAGTTCGCGTAAATCTGTTCATGGTTTTCCGCTTCTGTACGGGCAAGCCATGAGAGGGATGCGGTCCTAGCTTCGTGGCGTATCCCGCCCACCAACTTTTCCTAGCTCTTTGAGCCGGTTCAGCCTGTCTTGTTCGTCTGCGAGCCTGGGATCCTTTGAGAGTTCCTCGTAGGCGACGGCAAACCATCCCTGAGCCTCTTGTTCTTGGCCCATTACCATCATGCATTCCGCGATCTCCTCGTAGACGTATCCGCTCCTCCTGCCAGCCGCCTGATACTGCTCATACAGGTCTCGCTGCATTTCCAAGGCCTCCTCGGTATGATCCATCATCCGGAGAGTCTTAGCAACGCACCACTTTGCTATCATGATCTTGTTTGGGTCGCCTTGTTGTTCCTGGAACTCTCGAGCTTTCTCGAACATGAGGAGGGCTTCTTCGAACTGTCGTTGTTCGAAATAGGTCCAGCCTAGGTTGTTGTAGAGACTGCCCCTCCATTTCCTTGCCTTTTCGTCCGTCGAGTTCTCGGCAAGATCCAGCGCCTTCAGGTTCCACTGCAACTGTTTCTCAGGCGGCTCCACGATAGCTATCATATGGGCGGCGTCAACGGCATAGAAGTCCTCGTTGGATTTGACAGCGAGCTCTAGCGCTTCGAGAAACAGGGGTCGAGCTTCTTCAGGTTTTCTTGACGAATTAAAGACCCTTCCTCGCTCAAGCAAGTACCGGACCCTTGTCTTAGCGTCTGTTTTGTCAAGGGCCTTTTGGACTCGGTCCAGAGTGTTATGAGCATCTTGGAATTTTCGTTGCAAGCCTTCCGTTCTTGCTATCTGGGTTAGAAGCTGTGATAGATACGAGAGGTCTAATGAGTCTAAGGCCACGGAAAGAAGTTCGCGGAACTTTTTCTCGGTCGCGCCTGGATGGTCGTAATCCCAGAGGCTGTCAAAGTCTGGAAGCTTGTTTTTTCGCGCGCTTCCATCGGCTAATTCGATCTCCAACCACCCTTGCGATGACCCGTGTTCTACTACTGTAAAGTATTGCTCTTGAGTAAAGTATTCAGTTGCAAAGAAGTGGGACTCGTGTCATTTGAGCAAATTGATACACGGTGTAAGCTGAGGGAGACTAAGTGTAGCTGCCGACGGCCACACGGCCGTTTCCTCCATAATGCCAAAGGCCCAACGAAGCTGATTGAAACGCAAGGAATGAACTCGTGAAAAGTAATTAAGCTCTGAAGACGAATAAAATTTCATGAAACCTGCCCAGAAGGGCACGCAGAAGTCCGCCAAGAACACCACCGCGACCAGTAAGAAGTTCAAGGGATTTACGGACGAGGAACACGGCGCGATGAGGGATCGCGTCCAGGAACTGAGAGCGGACAAGGGGGACGGGGAAAGCGCCGTGCTCGCGAAGATCGCCGAGATGCCGGAACCGGATCGCACCATGGCCAAGCGGCTCCATGCTATCATCAAGGAAACCGCGCCAGCCCTCTCGCCGAGACTCTGGTACGGGATGCCCGCATATGCCACGACCGGCAAGGACGGCAAGGTCGTTTGCTTCTTCCAAACAGCGCAGAAGTTCAAAACCAGGTACGCAACGCTCGGCTTCAGCGACAAAGCGAACCTCGACGAAGGCGCCATGTGGCCAACCGCCTTCGCGCTGAAGGGGTTAACCGCCGCGGAAGAAGAAAGGATCGCCGCGCTAGTGAAGAAAGCGGTGAAATAAGCATGCTTTTCTCGACCCCCCGGGGTGGTCGATTTTCCCGCGCCCCGCCCTTCGTGAGAATCAGTATTTCCGACCCTTTCAGAGCTTCTCTTTTGGGCCGGGGTCCGGGACATTTCTGTAGAAGACTTTCACATACGGTCTTGTAAGATAGATAATCGCAATGATGGATGTCGGAAACTCGATACCGTTCCCAGTGAGCAACCCAGAAAGCAACTCAGGACTCGCACCCAGCGAGGATGCATCCAAGAAAATCGAAGATATGCTTGTTGCGATTCCAAGACTCCAAGCCCAGCTCTTGCCCGTCCGGAGAACCAGCCCCGCCAGAATCTTGAGAGAGCCGAGAGCCAACGCGACGAACGCTAGAACCAATAATATTGTTGAGATTAGTCCAATAGTTCCCGCCGGGAGGCCTATTCCTGAAAAGTCAGACGCAGTGATGACCGGCGGAAAGAGGATGTTTCCGACCCCAGCAAGTATGAGGTTTGCCCCACCGAGAATGGACAAGGCCGCGATAAAGGAGATACCCCTAGGCATCCTACCTTCAAGAACAGTGTCATGCTTCACGAACACCTCTCTCAGAATAACGACGATTCCGACAAGCGCGAGAGGCGTTCCAAAGCTCAATGATCCGAAAGCAAAGAGAATGAGCGAGAATCCTGTAACGAACACGCCTAGAAGGGCCAGGCCTTCACGGGTCATCAGATACGACACCTCCCTCAACAGCAGACTGCGATACCTGATGACCAAGAGAAGCAGTATACTAGCCGAGATTGCTCCGATGAAAAAATCATAGGTCAGCTCAGACTGATAGTTGCCGAGGGTAAGAAGGAGTCCAACCTCGTCACCAATGAACCCCGCACCGAGACCATACATCACCGCGTAAGCCCTATCGAGCCGCTCACTCTTCCAAGTGATCGCAAGCCAGCCCGCAATCCCCATCAAAGCTATCCCATACCAGAAATGATGGAAGTGGATGCCCTGTTGTTGGATCACAATCGTCGGATTGAGTGTTGCAAAAAGCCGTGACCCAAAGAAACTGATTATGAACGATAATAGACCGATGAAGGAAAGGGCCGGACGAAACGTGCCTATGTGAAACCTTTGGAGCATTGGAATCTGCGAGAATTAGTTTTGCAATAATAGGGTTTAGGACGCGGAAGCGTCGAAGCTCCTCATCCTTTCACTGCAGTTTCTAAGCCATCGTTAAGATCTGAAATAATAGGCATGGCTTTCAACGCTTATATCGGATTTTCCTCAATACTCACCACGTGAAGTCGTCTAACCGAATTATCATTGAACACATCAGCCACAATCCGCATGGAAAAGATGCTTCCGACAAGCTGAACGAAGAATTTGTTGTTCTCGAAAACGAGGGAACCGAAAAAATCTCACTAGCAGGCTGGACTCTCACCGACGAGACCGCTACAGGAGTGAGACGCCACACCTACAAGTTTCCACAAACAGTCTCCCTCTCCTCTCGCGAGAAGGCCTACGTTCACACTGGGCCAGGAGAGGATTCGTTCGAAGAAGGTAAACCCTCCAAATGGATCCTACACTGGGGAAGACACGCTTTCGTCTGGAACAACGAAGGCGATACCGCCACACTCTTCGACGCCAAAGGAAACAAAGTAGACTCGCTCCAAGTGGTCGCCCTCAAAGCGACCTAGTCCACGCCTAACGAGTAAGGGCCGGCGTTCTAGTCCTGACGCTCCTGCGTATCAGAGAGAGGGAGACAAGAGCTGTCACAACCCCGTAAACCAAGTGGAAGATGAAGCTGCCTCCATCAAACATCAAGTTCGAAAGGTCAGCAGGAGCAAGAAGATCCGTAATCGGTACGTAGACCAGAATCCAGACCGCGATTCCACCCAGCAGGCCTACCCAGAAGCTCTTCCTTGTCGTATCAAGAGCGAACCGTTTGAACAGCGCAGTGGTTGCGATGAATATTCCACCGGCGATGAGGCCTACGAGGAAGTGCAAAGCCCAACCAGTCAATAGTGGAGAAGCTAGACCAAGTTTCCGCGCGATGGTCACATAGAATACTTCCTGGTCGAGAACGAACGCGCTGAGGCCTGCGAGAATGCCTAGAGCTAGAGCGCCAACAATCCCGCCTATCGCTCCAGCCTTCAAGCCTCGAAATGCGGAATAACTCGGGAACTGCATAGAACCTTAGAATGGGGCTCTGCCTGATTTCAGTAACTTGCCACCCGAGCTACGATGATCGAGTACTCAGTGTCTGACAGCTCTTGTCCCGAAGGTTCTATGGACTGATTCGAAAGTGGTGCGATGGATACAATAAAGCTCAGCCTCTATCGTGGATAGGGGTAACAAATAGGGACCGTAGCCTTGACTGTAGACATAAATGACCCTGTGGTTCTGAGTACTATCGCGCAAACGGCCGTCTTGACCCTTACCCTAGTTATTTTCATAATGTCATTTCGAAGCCAAAACAATGCCAACAAAGAAGCAGCATATCAGAAGGTCTTGGATGATTATACGGACGCGTTCCGAATGCTTGTAGACAAGCCTGAACTGGCCAAGCTTCAAAGCGAAATGGCGAGAGCGGCCATTCCAGGTTCGAGCACTGCGTCACTCTCACCGGAAGATATGACGGCTCGAAACTATCTCATGCTGCTCTACGGACTTTTTGAGAGAACACACCTGCTCTACCGAAGGAAATGGATTGATCAAGAAACCTGGAACCAGTGGTCTGCTTTCCTAAAGGTAGTTGCGAAACACCCGCTGTTCAAAGATGTTCATCGGACAGGGGAAGGAATGTACGACAAGCCCTTCATGGAGTACGTCTCCAACATTCTGAACGCCAAGAGCTAAGACTAGAAGCGTGATCGATGTTTCCTGCTGTAGCAGGAACAGTGTTTTCTAGCTGAATATGGGCCGTTCAAACTTCATTCTCGGGTTCTTAACGCGCAGAGCGATCAGTAACCCGATTGCACTAATAATTGTGGCGGCGAGGAATGCATATTGGAATCCAGTGACCACGCCCGCTAGTGACCCTAGTTGGCTCGCAGGTCCAACGGGAGGCGGGTCCGTAACAGTTGCAATCGTCAGTAATATGGCGAGTCCCACGGGGAAACCGACTCGCTGAGAAGTGCCAATTATCCCTGAGGCTAGGCCCTCTTCCCCCGGCCTTGTCCCAGCCAGCGCGGCAATGTTCAGTGCAGGAAATCCTATGCTCGCTCCGAAGGACCAAACAAGCATACCGGGCAATATTCCGAAGTAACCACTGGTTACTGTAATCTGAGTAAGCAGAGCGGACCCCAGAGTGATTAACGACATTGACGTCACCAGGACGAGCTTCAGGCCAACCCGGTTCACGAGCCATGATGAACCCCAGCCTCCCACAAAGAAGAATATGAGTGCAGGTGGGACGAACTCAAGGCCTGCAGCAAGTTGTGAGTAGCCGGACACTCGCTGAAGATAGATGGTCAGTAGGAAGATTACTCCTCCGGCTGACGAGGTTAGTATGAGGGCAAGGATGTTCGCGGTAAAGACTGTGCCTCGCCGTAGGAACCCTAGCGGCATTAGCGGTGACTTTGATCGAGACTCTATTGCAATAAAGCCTGCCAAGACTAGGGCAGAGATTGCGAGAGGCACAATCGTGTAGAGGGAGGCAAATCCATCAGTTGAAGCATTTGTCAATGAATACACTAGCAGTATCAGTCCACTCGTCACGGAAAGCGCCCCAGGCAGATCTAGATGTTTGTCCGCTGCTCGCCCTGGATGGCTAACTAGGAACTTCTGGGAGAGGATAGCAGCGACGGTACCAATTGGGACGTTAACAAATAGGACTGATCTCCAACCGAACGCGGCCGTGAGGACCCCTCCAGAGATCGAGCCTGCAGCGAAACCTGCTGATAGTACAGAGACGAAGATGCCGAGCGCGCGGTTCCGTTCTTTCCCTTCTGGAAAGGTCGTCACGAGAATCGCGAAGGCGGTGGCGGTGGAGATGGCAGCTCCTATACCCTGAATTGCCCTTGACACGATCAGCGACAAAAGTGACGGGGCTAAGCCTCCGGTAAAGGAGGCGACTGTAAACAGGACGATTCCAAAGACGAACAGTTTCTTTTGACCGTAGATGTCTCCTGCTCTGCCGCTGAGCAAGAGAAAACCTGCCAATGTGAGTCCGTACGCTCCTATGATCCACTGGCTCTCGGCGAGAGAGATGACGAGTTCAGTCTGTATGGTGGGTAGTGCAACTTGGACTATTGAGAAGTCGATGACGTCTAGGAATCCGGCGGTGATGATCAATGCGAGAATTAGTCTGGTTCGAGGTTTGGTGAGAGCGGAGATTCTAGGCTTAGGGTCTTCGCTCCTTTGAATTGTTACCTGTTTCATCTCGTTTCACTCGCTAGAGTTTGGATCTCTTAGTTGAACCCTGCAGCGTCCGCAGAATGTGGATGCTGCTTGTTCGGTTCTAATTCTTCGGCAAAAAGTCTTCGTATCATGGACATTATCGATCGTTTCTCAGTTTGGTCCTTCTTTTTGCGGATGAATGAGTAGTAATTCTTGGCTGACTCCCGCACAACTGTCAGGTGTAATGACTCGTGAGGCTCTGAATCTTCAGACATGTCCCGGTATGGGTCTCGTAAACATATAAACGTATTGATGAGCGTCTATGCACGCTGTTACTTCATTCTGGGAGCAACCGTGATGGTTCCCAGGCCTAAGCGCCGCTGCAGCTCTGTCACATAGGCTGATAAGACCTCAGCTTTCACTTGATAAAAGCAGAATTGGCCCTGTTTTTCCTTATCCAAGATCCCGGCGATGGCAAGTTCCTTCAGGTGATGGGACACTGTAGGCTGGGAGACATTGAACATGGCGTGAACGTCTGAGCAGTTCATCCGTCTTGCGACAAGTTTCTGGAGTATCTCGCGTCGCTGGGGGTCGGCTAGGGCTTTGCTGATCCTGTCGAACTCTTCGGTTGCGAGCTTCATTACCCACGTCTAGTGCCCAGCGTGCGTATTAACATGTCGATATGTATCTATGGGCTCGGATTAGGCCTCTTTGTCCGTTGAACTTGTCTGGGAGTACATATAGACATTCATCAATACATTTATATTCAGACCAGCCCAATCATACGGATATGAACAAACAAGACATGACCAGCAAGAAGGTAATTCCGGTAAACGAAACCGATTTCGATTCCGCTGTCCTCCGATCCGATGTTCCAGTGTTTGTTGATTTCTACGCCGACTGGTGCGGGCCTTGTAACATGATCGCGCCAACCATAGAGGCACTGTCCGAAGAGTACGATGGAAAGGTCAAGTTCGTCAAGATCAACGTGGACAAGAACCAGCAGCTCGCTATGAAATACGATATCATGAGCATACCAACTGGCATGCTGTTCGAGAACGGAACCGTCAAGGACAGTCTCATAGGGGCATACCCAGCTTCTGCCTACCGGCAACGCATCGACAACGCACTGGGTCCCATGGGTCTGTCACAGCCCAGGAGTGAGGCATAGGACATGAGCCATACCTGTCCCGTATGCGGAAGCATCAGCCCCTGCATCTATTCCGGACCCGTCTCGAACGCTCCATTCAGATACCATGACTGCCGCTTCTGCGGGTCCACCTGGAAAGAAGCATCAACCTCGAACTAGAACAGAAAGCAGTCCTAGCCACCGGCGGTCTCCGCGAAAAAAATCGTCCATAATCAGCCCTATTCCTGAATCCAAGCCTACAATTTTCAGACACCAATTTTCCACGCCTATTCCTAGGGGACTCCACGGAGATCCGAAACAGCATGACAAGGCGAAAACAAGCCCATAATCCTCCCCGGACAGAACGGAACACTATCCCCGGAAAAACTGGACCCCCTCTAGTGTCGCTCTCCGCGTGGCCAGTTCCCCTCAAACCCTTCGCGAAAGTGACCCTACAAGCATGAACTTCCAACCTGCTAATCCGCGCCATGAAAACAAGCACCTGTAAACCGCTTTCTGAAACGAGCATTTGAAAACGCGCTTCGAAAATCGGTCCCTGAAACTAGTTCCCGAAAAACGCCTCCGAAATTTCGAACTCTAAACACAGTTCTGAAACGACCCTCTAGAACGTCTTTCTGAACCGGCCCCTCAAAAACCGCGCATGAAAAGGGTCCAAAAAACAATAGCCACGAATTTTCTAGCCCCCCGGGGCCTACCCAAGTCGCACGCCGCGCCCTCCGCGAAACACGCCTAGACCCCGCTTCAGCCCACGCTTTCCAACGCCCAACCCGGGTATCAGAACCCCTTTCTTCCCTTCTTCCCAGCACCGTTCTCCTCGAGATGAGGGACGCGTGGCCCAGCCTCTGCCCTACATGGCCCTGAAAGATGCGCCAGTCCAGATCCGGCGAGCCGCCACCGTCGCCCAGATCTCCATCAGCATCACACGCGCCCTCGGAATACTATTCACCACCCTAATCATAGCCACCCTCCCAACATGGGTCCCTGGCCTCCTCGCCTACCAGACAATACCAGTCGCACTCCTCGTCCTCGCGATCGGCTCGGTCATCGTCTCACGCAAAGGCAGCAGGATAAGGGAAGAGATCGCAGAGCGACAGTTCGAAAAAGTACGCCGCAGCACCTTCGCCACCGCCATCCTAGGATTCATAATCGGCGGCATCATACCCGGCCTACTCTACATCTACCTCTACACCCGAATAGGCAACGTCATGGTCAAACAGACCCCTGACGATCCCAGAACAGTCTACCTCCTCCCACACCCCAGCGAGGGCATCTTCCTGGGCCGCTACCTCGGATGGATCGGAGCATACCTCCTCGTCCTCTACATCGGCTACACCCAGCTATCACCGGGCCTCCGAGAAGTAAGCGACTGGCTCTCACCAGTCCTAGGCGTCCACTTCAACACGATGATCATCGCCCTATTCCTCGTCTTCACCAACCCGCTAACCTATCCCCCACTACTCTACCTCTGGACCTTCGCAGGATTCCTCGGCGGCCTAATCGCCGGCGGAAAAATCAGACGAGGCTTCCTAGTCGGCATGACAGTATACCTCTCAACCCTCGGAGCACTAGGACTCGCAGCCCTCGCAATCTACCAGAACGTCAACCTCTCAACACTCTCCAGCCTTCCGCCACCACCACCAGGCTTCTCGATCATAAGCGCCACCTCAGGACCCGTAGCAGGCGACATCATCCCGATCCTCATCCAAGGCGCGTCTCCAACAACCCAGATGGTAATCCAAGACGTCATACTCACCATGATAAGAAACGCTGGCCTCGTCTTCGCTGTAGCCACAATATCCGGTCGAGCCGCCTCCCTCTTCTGGCAAGGAGACGTTTTCATCCTCAAAACATTCTGGAAGACGATCAAGACCAGGAAACCAAATCTGCCACAGACCACTCGCACCCGCGCCATACCAAAAAAGGGAATCCTCCTGCTCGCGCTCGCAATCCTCTTCCTTATCCCAACCCAGCATACAACCCAGCCCTCAACAATCACCCAAGCACCACCAGGCGGGCCTTACCAGCAAAACCTGGCAATCGGACTGGACATGCTCGGTGCCCCCAACGCCAGTTTACGAATGACAAACCTTGACCTCTCAAGCAAAGGTCTTGTCCTCGACAACAACTACGCCGGAAACAATCTCTCCCTCTTCATAATCAACAACAATTACTCACAATCCCTCGGCACCAGTTCTGGCCTCGGAATCCCAAGCTTCATCCTCGGACTATTCTCACAGCCCGCCCTGATCACATTCTATACAGGAGACCCAGCAACGACCCGAGGAGAATCCGATAATGTTGCAGCTCAATTCGCCCAAGCCCTAGGCGTCGGCTTCACCAAAGCCTTCGCCATTCCCTCAGGCCAAGGAACTGTCACAATTTATGCGCCTAACCCTGAACTCACAAACAACGACGCCCTCACACGAGTCCTCGGGCTCCTACCCGGCTCAAGCTTCTCCACCCTCATCAAACCAGCCAATCTCCAAACCCTACAATACTTGGCCGCAGTAGGCCTCGCAAGCATAAGCCTCCCAGCCCCACTCACCCAAACGCCCACCCAAGCATTCAGCTTCATCCTCAACACCCAATTCGCACGCCAATTCTACAAAGCAGGACAACACTATCTCAGCCTGAAAACACTATTTGGATTCCAGACTGGAATCGTCGGAGACACCAACTCAAACGCCTCCATCGTCTCCATCAGTTTCCAACGAGGAACAGTTCTCTACAGCCCGCTCGGACAAGTGCCGCCCTCCAACCCAATCTACGACAACTTCACCTCGACATACATCTACAACGCCACCATAACACCGAGATCAGACTTTGCAGCGAACTTCACCTATCCATTCGCCCCAAACATAACCATACATAAAACCGTGAACCCGCCTAGCGGACCTCTAGGGACCGCCCATAACATCGTAGTTATGATCCAGAACTTCGACAACGTTACCGTCACAAATCTCAACGTCACCGATGACGAGGCGCCATCTTCATACCAGAAGACGCTCCAGATCTCGCCCAGCGGCGTACAAACCGGCCAATTCGCCAACTTCCCTCCAAGCCAGACACAATTCCTCAGCTATACAGCAACAACAAAAAGCAGCGGAACCTATGTTCTATCGCCGGCAATCATCGAGTTTGTCTGGGAAGCACCGAACGGAACGCGGGTCCGATACACGGTTGCCACCGACAATCCTCTGATCTCGTCATCAAGCGGACCCTGGACACAGTTCACAAGAACGTTCACCGACCTCCAGCCCTACTCCTACCTACTTCTTCTCCCTCTTCTACTCACACCAATCATTGAAACCCTGAAACTTCTCGGCAGACATCGGAAGAGGAAACCCGAGCCCTGGGTCAGCGCACCTATGAGACCTCAAAACACACCTCCGCCCCCGCCTGCGCAAGCAGGACCCGACAAACCCGCCGACATGCCGAGCTCCAAAAATCCTTGAGCAGTTTTCACAACCTGTAGAATCGCTTTTCTCAACCCAAGCACAGCCTCATCCTGTGGTCTGTTTCCCGATCTTGCCCTAGAACGGCTTCACTACCGGTGAGGTCGTTCATAGACCCCTTCGTTTCCACTGGAGCCCGTGGAAAATGACAGGATTATCAGTTGAGCATGTTCACATACAATATGAACAATGATGCGCGAGCCTTTTCTACATGTGAACTACGAACTGTGAATGCCACAGTTTTCTCGAGGAACAAAGATGAGACCACGACGATTGAAGGTAGAATTCTACGACCAGGAAGGAGTCCGACACTCCATCGCGATCGACGGCCCTGTGACGAAGGAGAAAGTGGGTAGAATATTGGACCTGGTTGAGTTAATGTCCGGAACGCCTCAGGCGTCCGCTGCGGCCCTCGGACTGTCCCCCAGAAAATTCGACAGGCTAGCCAGCACAATCATATCCCAGCTGAAAGGAAGAGCCTTCACGTCACGCGAAGCGAGAAAAATGTTCGAGACTACCTTTGGAGAAAAGATACCTTTGAGCACGGTGTCCACCTATCTAACAAGGCTAACAGATCGCGGAGTCCTTGAGAGACGGCAGGAAAAACTTGGTTTAGCGTATCGAGTCAAGCTTGATGAGCAGAAACAGTCTCTCGCTCCTGCTCCTTTCCTTCAGCCTTCGTAAAGCTCTGCTTCACACGTTCCACAGTCGAGTATCGAAATGGGATCCGAGTCTGGTCCCGTCGAACATACCCCTCATCAAAGAGCTTCTTCATCAAACGAGCTGTGTGTTCCCTAGAACGTCCCACAACTCTTCCTATTTCTGGCGCCGACTTTGGCCCTTCGTCCGCCAAGAGAGTAAGCACTTGAAGCTCAGTGGGAGTAGTTATCGAGTTCAATGAGCCCGGCTGCACAACGGAAGGATCCATCCGGATTGGAGATTGAATCACGGTTGACTGTAAGCTAGGTCTTACAGGCTCCGATATCTCCTCGATCACCTTCGTTGCGGTTGAAATTGTTGCGGAAGGGTGCAGAACTGTATCAGCGACCTCCTTAATCCAGTTCAGCGACTCCCCCAGAAGCTTCTCCGTCTTTTGCAGCCGCTCAAGCAACACTAAATCGGAAAGCTTGGACTGATCACCCGAAATCTTGAGCCTTTCAACCTCAATGGCCAAGTCCCTTAGGCTCGCCTCGAAAGAGCTGAGCCTGGAAGAGAATACGTCGAAGAACAGCTTCGCAACATCCCCATTTCCAGGGGACCCCTTAACCCCCGCTCCGATTGACCGTTTCCCTATTCCAAACATTTCTGTGACATCACACGATATGAACCGTGACGTCACCGTAAGCTCTACATGCGCATTTAACACTAACGATTGTGACATTAATCCAGAGGGAACGCCATCACGAGTGATGATGTCGTGACTCCCGTGTTGCATCGTGACATCAAGCGCATGACATGTTAACTAACGTCTACTCTCAACCTCGCCAGAACGAACTCCCGATGGTAAAATTTGGAATAACGACCGTGATGTATGTGATGCCTAATCACTCGTGTGACGTCACGTATCACGATTCCTTCCGAACATCGCATGAAACGCATGCTCAAGGTCATCGATTATCGAGTCCACGGTTCGCTGATAGACCTCAGGCTCGCCTTGCCCTGCGTCTCTGAGCTGGGAAGTTTGAGTTTTGAGGCGCTCTGAAGCTTCCAAAAAGGGGGCGATGCTTGGGGATTCCGTCAAGCCACAGTAGCCGAGGAGGAGAACGGTGTGAATTGCCTCCACAACATTTTCTCTCGCTTGTCTTAGGGTTCTATTGAAGGATCCGCGGCTGATTCCCTTCTCGTCCCGCCGCAATTGAGCCATATCACTGCGTGTTAGGCGTTTATTCGCCATATCATGTCCAAGCTGGTCTACCAGAAGCGTTTCGAACTGTGCTCCCGTTAGATTACTGCGCCGCAAAAGTGCTGAGAGTATTCTATCACCAAGCGTTTCCTCGATAACCGCACGCGTTCCCTCGTGCCAACCCTTTGACGTGTCAGAATTCTCCATGGATACGGTTTTGTATCCGTCACTATTGTATCTTGCTCAGCCTCGCTTAGCAACGTTGGCAAGTTACACCACGCTTATTCCACAACTTTGACACCTTCGAATTAGTCAAACGCGGGTCTTACATGGCCACAGATGCGAGAACAGAATCAGGCAATTTGGTGGTGGACATGGTCTGTGACGTTTGCCGGGTCGAGGGATTTGAAGTTGAGAAGAACGCACAGGCAGGGGATTCGCCTACCCATTTTGTGGACATTCTCGCGTCCAGGAAGAAGGGTAAGAAGATGCAGAAAGTCGCCTTCGAATGCTGGGAAGGATCCAGTCAAGTTGAGGGACTGGAAGTCGAGAAGTTCGCGGCCCGCTTGAAAAGCCTGGGAATTCAGAGCGGAATCTACGTTTCTCCAAAAGGGTTCGGCGGCAACGCCGAATTCATGGCCCGCAAGCTCGGCGTCGAGCTTTGGGATCTGGCTAAGCTGAAGGAGAGGGTAGAAAATATCAAAGCCCCAGAGAGACACAAAGTTCCGGGAACGCTACCGGTCGCGAGAGCAGCGGCATCTCGCCTCTTGGCTCATGGCTTAGCCAACGGCACTTTCCTCAAGCTATCCTCTATGCCAAGACTTGAGTTTCGACCGTACTTCTTTTCCAATTTCCAGATCGATAATCAACGGAAAAAACTGGCAGTGGGAGTTCTCGTGTTTGACGGTGTAGACGGTCGCGTATGCGACGCAGGTCTCTTCGAGGGACACATGGACGACCTTCCATCAACTGGGTTCTTTGTTGATTGTCTGGAGATCGAGCCGTCAATAGGTTCCATGCCGAAGCTGCCTCCTGAACTTGAGATGAAGAACACTGTTACCGTTGCGCCAGCAGGGGTAACTGAGGACATGGTCCGATCTAAAACCAAGGAAGCGGTGAGCGGTCATGGCAATGCAACCGTAACGGGGGTTCAATTGCTCCATGTTCCCATAGTGACCGTAGAGATGCTTGCTGCGGGCAAGTCCTATCGAAAGATCCTTCAGGCAGCTACGGGAGAGATGATCTGGGACGATACTCAGAAGTGTTCTCTTTGTGATCAAAAGTCCAGGGCGATATGCGAGGTCTGTGGTGGGACGGTTTGTGGTGAGCATGAGAGGACTTGCAGTTCCTGCCGCAAGCACCTTTGCACGGATTGCGTTGTGACCAAGGGGATCGTGAACAAGATTCCGCTTTGCCCGACGTGCAAGAATGCCTAGAGAGGACTGGATCTCTCCTACTGCCGCGCAGGGATTCGCTCAATCTTGCTTAGTAACCACTAAGCACGCATTCTTCATCGGTTCATGATGGATAGGAACCAGGTGGCTATCTAGGGATGTGGTTTTCTGCTATTGCTGCCTTGGCGAGCCGCTGTATCGTTTCCTCATGTCTGCTGATGTGAGCCATCATGTCCAACCGTAGCCTTTGCATCGCTGCTCGAGCGGCATCTCGTGCGGCCTGCTCCATCAAAGGGGTAAGCCTCTCTTCCATCCTCTTCAACAGCGCCTCTTCGAGCCGTAGAACCTCTTCTTCCCGCAATGTCTCCATTCAACTCACCTCCTCCGAGAAGTCACAGTAGTCGACCCAATTTCGTCCATTATTGGCTCAATTTTCACGGACTGTCGGGCGCACACCGCGCACTCCCAGACCCGGTCACAGGTGAAATTCTCGTAATTGCAACATCGCCTGCGGAAGTAATCGTTCAACTGATTCTCTCGATTGGCCTTTTTTCCAGTCATGCCAGGCTCACCAACACAAGACCCATGAACTCTTACGTTGACTGTCCACTGCAGCCTCAACGGGACGACTAAAGGCTCCTGTAACTGGAAACCTAGCCAAGAGGTTCTGCAGAGAACAGGCCTCTAGCAAGTATACCCGCAACCCGCAAAGGTTCAGGCATTCGCGAGACGAATGCCGAAGCTTTCAAGATCAACCTGGTCTCACGAATTGAGCATCCGAACTGTTCAAAGAACACGGGACCTTCACTAGTTGTCCGAAGTTTGTGTATTGGGCCAAGTGATCTGATCAGTTCCCATCTCTTCTCCCAATCAGGAAAATGTTTGACCAGGGCACGCTTCACAGCCCTGTTATCCGGCCGGGAACCGACGACCACGATCACCGGCGCCTTGCACAATTTCAGGACCTTCCAAGGGTCGATAAGATTGAATCCTCCGAAGGTCACGCCCGACAACAACACCGGAATCTTGTGGGAATCTCTGAGGAGAAACTCGGCTTTTCTAGTTGCGTCCAGCCCGTCAACTGTAATCCAGTCAGCTCTGAATTGATGAAGGTGAGGGCCTTTCAGCCAGACGGCTAGGAGAGGAGCGTGTCGGACCTTATCATCGGTTTTCGGCGGAAACGGGCCATCATCTATCCCAATACATCTAGAGACTTGTTTGATGTTTGAGGACGCTCCGTGGAACAAAGGTAAGCAACCCACGAACCATCTCGTCAACGTTGAATGAAGCGGTCACTGACCGAGCTTCGACGCCGAGCCGTATCTTCTTTGTTCGACCGTACCGGCCGAAACTTACTACTCGCGCGTTTAGCACCCCCATAATGTCCAGCTCGTTGAGCAGTCCGCTAACCCTTCGCTGGGTGAGGGGTTCGACTGATCCAGCGCTGCACAGCTCGCGGTATACCTCGTATACGTCGCCTGTTACCGAACTCTCTTTCCTGGTATTCTCTAGCTGCATGACTGAGATTAGTAGGATTCGGGAGTGGAGGGGGAGGGATGATAGGGCTTCTGCCACGCGGTCATGTTCGACTTTCTGTTGTGCTTCGCGAACGTGGTTTTCGCCGACACGTAGCTCGCGTGATCTTTCGGCAATCTCAGCGGCTACTCTGAGGAGATCGAGGGCGCGTCGTGCGTCACCGTGTTCTCCTGCGGCCAGGGCTGCGCAAAGGTGGAGAGCGCCTTCATCTAGAACTCCGGATCGGAAGGCGAGTTGTGCCCGTTCCTTTAGAATGTCATGTAGTTCGTCTGAGGTGTAGGGTTTGAACACGACTTCCTCCTCTCCTAGCGAGCTTAGGACTCTGGGGTCTAGGAAGTCTTTGAAGTGGAGGTCGTTGGATATTCCTATGAGCCCGATCCAGCCTTCGGTCAGTTTCTCGTTTATCCTGGTTAGCTCGTAGAGTAGACTATCGTCTTCGCTTCTCTTCACCAACGCGTCTATCTCGTCCAGGACGACGAGGAATGCGGAGCCGCGTGATTGGAGAGCGCTTCTGAACCGGTCCAGAAGCTCGCCGACCGCTAGTCCAGTGAAGGGTACTTCTCGACCCAGAGATCTGCACAGATCGGCAATGACTCTGTAGTTTGTTCCTGCGAGACGGCAGTTGACGTAGCTCGTATCGAGGGCTCGTCCGTGTTCGCGAGCCTTCCGCTGTAACCGATCTAGAACGAATTTGGTCACGATTGTCTTTCCTGTTCCAGTTTTGCCGTAGGCGAAAAGGTTGGACACTCGATCTTTTGTCAGAGCTGGGGCGAGCACGGATCCGAGCCGGCGGATCTGTTCTTCTCTGTGTGGAAGGGTTGCAGGCATGTAGTCATGCCTGAGGAGGTTTCTGTCCCGGAAGACTTCTCCTCCTGACAGGACCCTTTCGAAGATGAGATCCAATCCTTGCTGTGACAAGCCTGAAACAGTCCGGTTTTCTGCGAGCTGGCTTCCAGTGGAATTAAGGGTTCTCGTACAATGATTTCAACTGGACAAACCAAAAACCCGATCATCGCTCCAAATAATTCCTGCCTAGAGACAGTTTCCCTTCAACCAGTCCTGCGTCACGAGATGCTCTGTGCAATACCCCCCTCGTTTTTCTTGGGAAGATTTGCTGTCTGCCATTGGATTATGGGCGAGTCTCGTGATTCAGGGCAGGGTCTGGGCTTTGGTCCCGGAGCAAGTTAACGTGTAATCTAGGTCAGTTCCCGAACGATTCTAGGGCTAGTCTGGACCCCCAGTCCCAGATCGTGGATCAGGGCTGAAAACGGGCGATTTCGCTGGTGCTGGCTATTGGACCCTGATTTCCACGCCCACGGTCCTCTTGATCAGTTCAGCCAAGAGGTCAACTTGAGACTTGCCGCCGCGCCTCGTTGGAATCGACACGACTAGTGGGAGTTCGATCTCCTTCTTTCCTTGTCCAACCTTATCCTTGATCCAGTCGAAGACAGTGTCGGTAACAATGACGAGAGAGACAGTCTGTTTATTCTTGATATCTTCAAAGGTCTTGACAGCCTCGTCCTCGGACTTCACGACCCAGCTGTTCTTGACCCCTCCGATCTTGAAGTAGATCGCTGTCTCCTTATCTGCCATGACGCCGATCTTCCCCACCGTTTGCTTACCTACTTCCTACTTGAATATCCAGCCTGTTTCGCGTGACCAGAACAAGAGATCAAGATCCGCTAATGGTATTGCTATTTCCCGGGAAAAACGACGGAGCTTCTCCTCGATCTCCAGATAGCGCTTCTTCGTGATCGAAACCGGCACCTCAGTGATGACATCCAGCCTCTTGAGGTTTCGCAGAATGTGCCTGTCTAGGATGGCGAATTCCTCCCCGAGCCCGACGTTTCGGAGAAAATGGCTGGCCTCCTTGTAGCCAAGGCCCTTCACGTTCTCTACCATCCATTCCCTCAGCTCGAAGAGGTTTACGTAGCTGGAGAGGTGGGATTTGAGGAAGAGCTTGCCATCCTTACTGAAAGTTGCTCTTGCCTCAACGATATATTTCGCCTTACTGTCGCCAAAACGAACATCGTTTAGCTGCGGTTGAATCTCTGTAGCTCCTCCTTTCAAGAGGAGACTGCGTTCTCTGAGCCGGGACACTGCTGCCCAGCAGGTTTTCGCAGACGACTGCGGTGTCAATAGGCAGAAGCAGAGTTCAGCAAAAACGTCGTCATCATTGCGATCGAGAATCTCTCTGAATTCTCGCAGACGCTGATGAATAGCATCGCGCCTCTCACCGTAAAGTGCCTGTAGCTCCTCAATCGCTTTTTTCTGCCCCAACGGTGAGAGTTCAGTGCTAGAATTGCTTGAGAACATCGCTCTTCTCCATTATTCGGACACAGTAGTAGCACCGGAGCCGGAGGGGGTCCTGTGTTTCCACACTGAACCTTGGCTCAACAGGCTCAGCGTTAGATACGCACGCAGGATTTGAACAGCGAACAATTCCTCTAATCGAATCCGGCAGCTTGACCCTAGTCTTCTCAGCGACCTCATAGTCTCGAATGATACTGATCGTCGCGCTCGGCGCTATCAACGCGATCTTATCCACCTCACCGGGCTTGAGCTCTCGATTCTCAACCTTGACGATATCCTTCTTGTTCTGCTTCTTCGAGATCACGTTCATGGCCGCGCTCACTATGTGTCCTTCGCGACCATCTATTCCGAGAATCTTGAGCACGTCCAAGGCATGGCCGGCGAAGATGTGGTCGATTACGGTTCCGTTACGGATTTTCTTAACGTAGAGCTCTTTCGGGCCGGTTCCTTTGGACAAGACCTCGAACCTCTCGGGCAGGAGCTAGGTTTCATTCTTAATTCCTTGCCTGGAATAGGACTGGGATCATGACTGTCGAGTCTCAAGAGTTGAGGTTTCGGACACACCGCGAAGGAGAAATTCTCGATATTACAGACAAGACTCAAACAGTAATCGAATCCTCAAGGATGAGGAACGGAGTTGCCGTTCTGTTCGTGCCTGGATCAACCGGAGCCATAACAACAATTGAGTACGAACCCGGACTTCTAGCAGATTTGACCGTAGCGCTGGAGAGACTTGCGCCCAAAGACGCGTCATACGAACACGAGAAGAGGTGGCATGATGGCAATGGACACTCACATATTCGAGCCTCCATAATAGGGCCCGACTTGTCGGTGCCATTTCGAGACAAGAAGCTAACTCTTGGAACCTGGCAACAAATCGTCTTTCTTGAGTTAGACGTTAGACCGAGAGACCGAACTGTCATCGTTCAACTAGTTGGCGAATAGCCGGGTTTAGTACCTCTACCCGTACCCCTCTCCTTCCTCTGGAGACTTGTTAAGAGATTACTCAGAAAACTCCCTGTCCTCTGCCTGGTACAGAATTTGAGACGAATTGGTTATGGAAAATATACAGGTCTGCATAAATTATCATAATGCTAGTTAACCTTACCAGTAAGTTTTCTTAGAGTAAATTTAACACCCAAGGTAAGTTGAGGATTTGCACTGGAAACCCTGGGGTGGGGGTAGGTCTCATGGTCAGTTATTCAATTCACAAGTTTGTTTTTAGAATGTCGAGGGGATTGGTAGGGATATTACTGGAAGTTGATCATCTTGACATCAAGGGTTTTCAGGTTAACAACAGGAAGGATTCCTGGCTTGGGGACTAGTCCCATCCGTTTCTGATAGTCCGTCTGTCCTTGCCATGCGCCACTATTCACTATCGTTGTTCCTCTGTAGAGGCCTGCACCTGAAACGTGGATGTGTCCCGAGGTAAAAACGTCCGGGACCCGATCTATCACTAGGAAGTCCTCTTGCTCGGGCCCAATGGGTGTCATCTTCCCGTACTCGGGAGATAGATGACGGGCTCGCAGCTGGTACTCCATTGCCTCTACTGGACGTTGATAATCGAGCCCGGGGACTCCGCTCAGGATATCCATCAGGCTAGTTCCATGGTAGAGTAGAAACTGGACCCCATGCAAGCGAACCTCCGCTGGATCTCCCAGCGAAACAATCTTCCGCGAGTCGTAAACAGGTCCGGCGAAATCTTTCGGGATGGCGGGTTGTGGCAGGGCCTGGCGTACTGCGTCATGATTCCCCGGTATCAATACCACGTCCATGTACTCTGGGATCTCGCTCACGAATTTCGCTGCGATTCGGTACTGTTCATAGATGTCGGGAACCGCAAGGTCCACCTCTTGGCGAGGATAAATCCCGATCCCGTCGACAAGGTCGCCCCCGATCAGAACATACTTTACTCGCTCGGCGACTTCGCGCTGGTTCGGTGTTCCAATCTCTCCTTTCAACCAGCTTAGGACCCGGCGGAACTCATTCTCGAGAAACACTTTGCTCCCGACATGAACATCGGATATTAGCGCGGCGTAGATCTCTTCGTTTGCATGATTGGGCTTTCTATCCGGTATCTCGGGGAGGACAATGCTTTCCGCGACCAGAAGGGGGCCTGCGCTCTTCCGAGCCTGGATGTAGATGACTTGGTCCCTGACTATCTTTCTCGCCATCTCATACACTGTAGAGTTCTGTCGTCCAACTAGGACGGTAGCTTCATCCTCGTAGTCGTCAACCGTCAGAAAGATCCTGTCGCCTTTCTCTCTCTTTTCGAGGACCATGCAGATGAAGCGGCCCCGTCCATTTGATCCACCTTGAAGCGCGTCGGAAATGGTCCCGGCGTTTCGGGTGTCCATTCTCTGCCTGAAGAGCAGGCTCATCTTGTCGAAACGGTTTCTGAAATAATGGAGAAAATCATCAAAAGCGCCCGTCGTTCCGAGCTTACCTGTAGGGTCCGAGACAACTTCTAGCCGAGACTCAAGCTCCTCAGCAAACCGTCGTGCATGCCGCAAACCAGCATGCTCTGCCTCCGTAACTTTGCTGGAGAGGTCTAGCTGTTCAGCTGCCTTGAGAACGAGGTCTCTGCTTATCGATGAGGGTCGTGGTTCCACGGTTCCAGCGACTCGAAGGACTTCTCTGACAAGAGGGTCGAGCTGGCCTGCGCTGCTGATCTCCATGAGGGTTTTGAAGGCGTCGCTTTCCATCTGGAAACCTGCTTCCAGTATGGTGCCGATTGCCCTCTTCATCTCTTCAGACATCGAGCAGCTTCTCCTTGGAACTCTATCTGATACGTAACCGCGGCTTATCCGGTTATCGCGAGACCGGGTCCCTTATCTTGTAATTGTAAGGTCGGATATGTCAACGGAGACCTCGCACATTCTATTCAGGGCTATGAGTGCGGCGACGAGGTGGTTGACCATTGGACGTGGGGCTTTCGCTATGCTTGTCTCAGCTTCCGCAAGGGTCTTCTTGGTCTCTTTGAACCTCGGACTCACAGATGAGGCGAGTTTGAGATCTCGTGAGAGGACAGACCCGACGGCATCCTTGTACATCATATTTACTGAGGCTCCAATCTTCTGGAACAGGATCTGCTGTTCTTTTGGAACTGGGATCTTGTCTTGGGTGTTCTCGGCGACGGTTACGGAGTAGTCGGCGAAGGTTTCGATGTAGCTTGCTAGAAGGCGGAAGTCCAGACAGTCTACCGAAGAGACCTTGATCTTCTCCAGCAAGTACGTGTCGGCGATAGCCGCTCTGACCAGTCGGACGAGGAGGAAGTACCATCTATCCACTTCCTCATCTCGCTCAACGACTCCGTTGGCAAGTTCGGTGTTGGATTCTACGAATGCCTGGACGGCGTCTATCTGCATGGGCATGGACAGCATTTCTAGCCGTCGCAGGATGCGTTCAGGGTTGAGTAGTGAAGGTTCCATGAGGCATTGTAGTACGATCTTCTTCGCGTCCTCTTCTAACACCTCCAGCCCTACAAGCCGTTTGGTGGTTTTGCGGACCTCGTCCCTGGTCTCGGGGGACAAACTATCTTTTGATTGAATGCGGATTATGTCGTATCCGAGGAGATATCGCTCGATGATCTCCCGTCTCACAAAGGGAGATGCTTCCAGTACGACTTCGAGGGGCTGCCTCTCCTCGTCAATTCTTGGGGACAGCAGGAGTCTCCCGTCTTGGCGTTCTTCGTAGGATACGACGGACCCTTGGTCGAGTCCGACGCGTTTAGCCCACGCCTTTGGTATAGTGACTAGGAAAGTTCCATCTGGCGTTCGCTGAAGTTTCCTTAATTCCACTTAGAACAACCTATCTCCAACTGATAGCATTGAAGAATTTTAGGATTTCCCAGCATCTACTATGGAGAGGAGTTCAGCTCTAGAGAACCACTAGGCGCAATGGAGGTGCTGGCGCCGTTGAGGTGATGGTAGGCCTGTTTCACAACCTCATCGGTATTATTCCCCTTCAAAGCGCTCAGCTCTACGAGTGGGATGCCTTCGAATGTTCGCGAAATTAGTTTCTTTCCCTCCTGAAGCTGGTCGTCGTTGCAGAGGTCTGTTTTGTTTGCGCAGATGACCAGGGGAACTTTAGTCGCTATCTTCCTGAGAATCTCCTTGGAGGCGGATACCTTTCTGAACACTGATTCTAGATCCTCGCTGACATCGACGAACAGAAGGATGAGATCCGCATTCGTTATCTCGCCTAGCGTTGTGTTGAATGCCTTGAGGATTGTCGGGTGCATGTCTTCGATGAAGCCGATCGAGTCTATGAGTATGAAACTGAAATTGTCGCCCCCGTTGTTCTGGTCGATTCTTCTCGCGAACGTGGACAGGGTCGTAAAGGGTCCTAGACCAGTGTCTTTGTGTTCTGCTGACATGCGGTTGAAGAATGTGGTTTTTCCGCTCTGGGTGTAGCCGGCCAGCGCGACGATTGGGAAGCCTCGTTCCCGCCTGTGATCTCTGAGAAGGTCCTTCTTCGAATAGAGGTCTCTCAGTTCCTTCTCCATGTTCGCGATCCGTTTCTTAGCCGTCCTCTCATAATCATGGTAAGGATAGTCTCCAGGCCCGCTCCAACCGACCTGTCCCCCTAGAATGCCTTCAAGCCGGAGGAATTCTCTGCCCCAGGAGAAGGTATAGCGAAGTTTGGCGAGGGCGATCTGGAGTTTTGCTTCTTTTGTCATGGCGCGCTTGTCGAAGACTTCGAGGATCAGGAGGTTGCGGTCGATTACTTTGATGTCTGTCCCGCCGAGGACCCGTTGTATCTTGAAGACTTGGGCGCTGGGGAGAGTGTTGGCGAATACGACTGCTTCGATATCGTTTTCGGCGACGAGCATTTTGATCTCTTCCAGTTTTCCGGGTCCGACGCAGTAGGTGTGGTGGAGGTTTTTCCGGTGCTGGACGATGGTGTCGATTATCTCGTAGCCTATGCTCTCGGCCATGGTCTCGACCTCCTCGTACCGGGAGGGAGCCGTGGGAATCTTGCATTCTGCTACGAGGGTCCGCATCCGAGAAGACTTACCCTAGAATGATGGCTGGGCGCTTATTTGAAGGCCCCGTGCCTTGGGTGCGCGTCTACCGGCATTGTGGCTGCAGGCGGCCCATCCGCGGATTTGTACGCGTTTTCACGAAGGGCGGGGCACAGGAAATTCGACCACCCTCGGGGGTCGAGAAAAGCATGCTTATTTTGGGGCGTCGGAAGCCCGGTTTACTCGATTCTGGTCGGGACTGTTTTCTTACCTATTTTCGGATAATGTAGGTTCATTTTTTCCATCGCTTTGACGATTACGCGGGAGACCACAAGGTCCCTGTACCATTTGTGATTCGCGGGTATCAGATACCAGGGAGCCCATTTCGTGCTGGTCTTGTTCATAGCATCCTCGTATGCCTTCATGTATTCCTTCCAGAGTTTTCGTTCAGGAAGATCGTCACCACTGAACTTCCACCGCTTGGAAGGATCATCCAAGCGCTGTTGCAGCCTTCTCTTCTGCTCCTCCTTGTCGATATGGAGATAGAACTTGAGAACGGTCGTGTCTTCTTCAGAGAGTAACCGCTCGAAATCGTTGATCTGCCTGTACCGATGACTCCAGACTTCCTCAGGAACGATCTTGTGAACTCTCTCGATGAGAACGCCCTCGTAATGGCTCCGGTTGAAAATCGTGAGCTCTCCATTTCCAGGCACTTGTTTGTGTTCTCGCCACAAGAAACCATGATCGATCTCTTCAGGTGTAGGTTCTTTGAAGTGGGCGACGCGGACCCCTTGAGGGTTGACTCCCTGAAAAACCCGGTTTATGACTCCGTCTTTGCCGCCAGTATCCATGGCCTGCAGAACAACTAGGACTTTCTGCTCGTGCTCTGCGTAGAGCATTTCCTGAAACTGTCGAAGTTTCTCGTTGAGCTTCTTAGACTCTATCTGTTCATCCTCATCCTTTCCCTCGAAACCTGAAGTGTCGCTTGGGTCGAAGTCGCTCAAGCGAACCTCGTATCCCGGCTCAATTCTGTAGCGGCCCGTATGAAGATCCTTTGGCAAGCTGAAACGTTTCCTCTCCGGACGAGTTCTTAGCTGTTTCACAGCTCAAAGGTTTAGCAACAGATAGTTTACGGGAATGTTTGAGTACCCCCAACAGGTGAGGGGCCGTTTCAATGTCAGGAGAAAGCCAGAGCAAACCATCTGGTCCGGCATCGGGAGGCGCAGGTCCAGCATCGGCCACGGGCTCAACCAAGATCGAGCGAAAACAGCTTCTCATCCTGCTCGTCCTGAGCCTCTCCCTTGCAATCATCGTAATTGACGCAACGATCGTGATCGTCGCTCAGTATCAAATCCAGAAAGACTTCGGAATCTCCCTGAAGGATCTAGAATGGATCACCTCACTCTACGCTCTGATCTTCGGATCGTTCCTTCTCACTTGGGGAAAACTAAGCGATGAGTTTGGCAGAAAACGAATCTTCGTAGCTGGAATCTCTCTATTTATTATCGGATCCATCGTCGATGGATTCTCACAAGGTCTGAGCCAGATCCTTGTAGGTCGTATAATGCAAGGATTCGGGGCGGCGATGGCTTCTCCCTCCACCCTTTCTATCCTAACAACCACTTTTACCGGCAAAGCGCGGAACGTCGCTTTCGGAATATGGGGCGCAACAGCAGGCGCGGCCGCAGTTCTGGGACCAGTCTTAGGTGGGTACTTTACAAGCGATCCGACTCTCACCTGGCGTTGGGCGTTCTTCATCAACATCCCGATAGGGATCACAGCCCTTGTCGGGGCGGCGTTTGCGATCAAGGAAACCCGATTCAAGGATCCAAAATACACTACAGACTACCTTGGACTGGTCTTCATCACTATAGGTCTAGCCAGTCTTTTGTTCGGCTTCATCGAAGCCCAAACCTACGGGTGGATCGTACCCAACAATGACTTTGCTGTGGGAGGGTTCTCGTGGTCGGCCTCAAACCCTGTATCACTTCCCCTCGTTTCAATCATAACAGGGCTGACTCTACTCACCCTGTTTACTCTCTACGAGGTCCGCCGTCTTAGGAGTGGGAGGGTTCCTCTCTTTGATTTCGGTCTCCTCAAATTCAAGGGTTTCAGGTACGGCCTATTCACGGTCACGATCGTTGCTATGGGTGAGTTCGGAGCAGTATTCATCATCTCAATATTCCTTCAAACGGTCAAGGGACTCACGGCATTCAATGCCGGTCTCACATTCCTACCCATGGCGATCTCAGTATTCATCTTTGCACCTGTAGCCGGCATTCTAGCTACCCGGTTTGGACCCAAATGGGTTGTCACCACCGGCATGGCTCTCGAAGCCATTGCGCTCTTCAGCCTATCACAAATCATCAGCGTCGAGAATCCTGTCTACTACATGTATCCTATCCTCGTCATCTATGGCGCAGGGGTTGGTCTGGCGATTAGCCAGCTTACGAGTACAGTTTTGCAGAGTATTCCTTGGCAGAAGGCCGGAGTAGGATCCGGAGCAAACAACACTGTCAGACAGATCGGTTCAGCCTTCGGAATCGCCGTAATCGGCGCCGTTCTGGTAGCCCAGATTTCCACGGTTGGAGTGGCCGACCTCGCGACCAGTACAGCTAGTTTCAGCGTGCAACAAAGGGTCGCTTTGACAGCTGCCCTCAACTCAGGACTCTCTGGGGGGATCGACCCTTCCTTTCTCGCCCTCTTCGGTGGGAACGTATCCGCCGTCCTATCAATACTGTACGATGCAATTACGCAGGGAGCACGCTGGGCAGCGTTCACAGCGGGTATCTTTGTCTCGCTCGGAGCTATCAGCTCACTCCTAATCCCGAATCCAAAGTCAGCCCAGACCGCGAAAACTACCATTGTCGCGAAAGCTAGTCGCCGAGGAGCATCGCGAGCCGTGACCGCTATCGTCATCGCTCAGTTCGTGATCACAATAGTCCTCCTTGTTGCTATCTCTAACGAGTACAAGTCGAATTATTTCATGCGACAATGGGTAAGCCAGAACGCGTCGCCGCTAGGTTACTTCCTCGCAGACTACGTTGGACCGGCCTTGGCAGCGATCGTTGGAGGGGTCCTTGTTGCATGGAAACTTTTCCTCGCTCGAAGGCGATCCGAGGCAAAGTCAGAGCCGAACAACTGATCGCGATGCGGGGCCCTTGGCCCTTCGCCCCATCGTGGAGAGTGCTCTTTGTTTCGGGGGAGAGGGCGTCTGGGTTAGGGAACGCTTATGCCCGCCCTGAGCCTCGTTTCTCGCGAACAGGGTCCTAGGAGATATTCTATGGCAGATGGCGATAGGGGAGAGATGTTTGCGGAACTGGAGAGGGCTTGTGACGAGCTCGACCGGGCGCTCGAACAGCTCAAGAAGGCAGGATATACTCTGCGAGAGTTTTCCAAGGGCCTTGAGACGGACCCGACCGGGATACTGCTGACGCACTATCCTAACGGCTACATGATCTATCCTGACGAGATCAACAAGACTCCCTGGGAGTATCCCGCTCTGCGTCCTATAGTCGACTTGGATTATCTGATCGAGCTGCTCAAGCGCGCTAGGCAACTGAAGCGGGCAAAGATGGACATCGAGCGAAGACTGGGCAAGAAGCTCATGCCCGTCTCCTAAGCATGGGACGCGGGTTTCAGTCCGTATCCGTTTACGAATATCCAATCAAGGAACTGCAAGACCTCGGGTGTTATATCGCACCATAGATGGACCCCGCTCGGCAGGCAGTCTATACGTCCTGTGAGCAGAGTCGCCTTGAACCCTTCGTGGCCAAAACGGGCAGGGTCAAATGATTTGGGGCCAAGCGGTTGAATCGCTTGCCTAGCATCCTCTTCTGTCAATGTATCGAACTTCTTCCGGTTCTTGTCCACTAGAATAGTCAAGTTTCTGCGTCCAATGCGGGCGGCTTCCGGTCTTTCCTGGCCGGGTGGAAAGTTGATCTGTATGAGAACCCCCCAGCGGTCGCCGACTTCGCTGGCAATCCAGTTGATCGTCTCAAAGGCCCGCAAAGTACGATCCTCCCAGAGACTCTCGAATTCTCCACGGCGCTTGTCAAGTGTGTCCCAGAGGTCTTTGACGATCCAGCTCATTTGGCCTTGACCTTCTTCTCTAGGACACTCTTCAGGGTCTTGATGAAACGGGAATTGGGAACAATGTAATCGATCTTCACTTTCTCTGCCTTCAGCTTAAGGTCCGTTCTGACATGGGGGAATGACCCCAAAATCTCAGGTTGGGATGTCATGGCCCTCAACTGTTGGGCGCATGAGAACGGATCGTAGTCCGATGCGGCTAGGTCGAGGACGACCAAGTCTGGGTGCATCGAGTTCGTTTCTCTAATCAAATCTTCCTCACTTGTTACGATCTTGGCAATCGCACCCAGCGACTTTGCAAGCTCCATGATTCTTGAATGGAGGAACAGGTCTGTAGTTATCGCGAGAACTTGAACAGCCATCATTGGTTCACTCTGAAGATAGTTATAGGACTCCTCGATTCAGATACCAGTCGGAATGCCGCTCACATCTAACTTTGCCGGCAGAGACATAGTTAGCGTTCGCGACCTATCCCGATCAGAGATTGATCATATTCTGGACATGGCCCAGGTCATGGAGCCCCTGGCGAAGACGGGGTCCGATATGCTTCATGGGAAGATAATGGCGACCCTATTCTACGAGCCCAGCACTCGCACGAAATTGAGCTTCGAGTCTGCGATGACGCGGCTCGGCGGGACGGCTCTCGGATTTGCAGAGACAAAGGGGACATCTGTGGAGAAGGGTGAAAACCTCGCAGATACAGTGCGGGTTGTCGAGAACTATGCGGACGTGCTGGTGGTCAGGCACCCTCTAGAGGGAGCGGCGCGAATGGCGGCCGAGTTCTCAAGGGTCCCAGTGATTAACGCGGGATCGGGTGCGGAGGAGCATCCTACTCAGGCATTACTCGACCTATACACGATCAAAAAAGAGCTGGGCACTATTGATGGTATTAGCATAGGGCTCATCGGGGACTTGCGGTATGGCCGGACGGTTCACTCGCTCGCCTATGCGCTAGCGAAATACAAGGTGAGATTGGTCCTCATCTCCCCAGAGATACTGCGGATGAGGAAAGAGGTCTTGGAAGAGGTCTCGAAAAAAATTGACGTTGAAGAAACTACATCATTGCAGCAACACTTGAAAGAATTAGATGTCATCTACATGACGAGGGTCCAGAAGGAACGATTCGGAGATCTAGCCGAATACGAGAAGGTCAAGGGGTCCTACAGACTGACATCAGATGAGTTATCCCGAGCAAAGAAGAGTTCGATAGTGATGCATCCGTTGCCGAGAGTCGATGAGATAGACTCTAGTGTCGACTCAACGAGCCATGCGAAATATTTTCCACAGGTCGGGAACGGCGTGGTGCTGAGGATGGGATTACTCGGCTTGGTCTTTGGAGCCGTCTAGCATATTCGACGATTCTTGCATAACCCCTCACTGAACACTCAAAACTGTGTAGGGCAACGTGGTGCTGTCGACCACTACGGTGATCGTAGTTGGAACAGTAGTGCTTGTATTGCTGATCCTGTAAATGTCGGTTGTCGTTAGGGTCTCAGCCTTTGCAAGGACCTGAACTGTCGTCGTACTCGTTATTTTTATTCCAAGAATCCATCGAGTGTTTCCCCCTTGCTCGTATTGGTATCGGTAGGCCAGAGTGCCATTGACGGTCGCCTGTGTTGTCGATATGCCGATGGTGCTGACAGCTTTTGTCGTTGCGCTGCCCACTTCGATAGAGCTAGTAGGGTCTTGAATGAAATAGTGGCCCACCTGTTTCGAAGATCCATCGACCACCGCCACCATTTCTGGCACCGTCAGATTTCCTTGCGTTCCATAGTATGGTATGACATAGATCAGGCGCCCGTTCACCGAATACAGGAGTATGTTTCCAACCGTCCAGTCGGGGTGGAGCGTTAACTGGGTTTTGATTATCGGGTCGGTCACCACGGCTGATATGGCCGAGTTGGGTCCGATAACTGTCGTTCCCTCAGGGAACCTGATCAGATAGACTTGCCCTGTCCGGACTCCTGCTGGAGCGATGTAGAGACCTGCAAGGTTCTGAGATGGGCTGTGGTAAATTTCCACCAGCCTGACGGCAGCCCACGTCAGGGTCCCGTTGATCGGCATGATTATGAACCGGGTGGTTTCAGTAGATTGAAGGAAGACATTCCTCTGCCATTGCAGCGGATCTGTCTGGAAGTAGAAATTGTACACGTCTTGTTGAGTGTTGAAGTATGTCTCAGGATATCTCAGCTGAGGGAGGAGCCAGGAAGGCATTTGCTGGTTCCACTGAGGATACATGGAATTGTAGAACGACCTGACGTAATCGTTCTTGCCACTGTTGTACAGATACCCTGTAACATCTCCGGTCTTCATGTCGGTGAGCGTTGCTGCGAAGAGTCTGAGAATCGATGTGTCAGCATGGTCTGGATAGTCTGCGAAGTTGCTAGGACTCTGCCAGTCTATCCAAACCCAGTGCAGCAGGTAGATGTTTCCCTGTCTGTCCACCACCGGGTAAGGATCTGGATCTAGCCGCATGTTGGGCAATAGAATGTTAGAGATTCTGGCGTCCGCATCTCGGTATTCCAATGCTTTGATATTGCCGTAGGCTCCGTTTGCGAAGTCGAACCTTCCCTGCCAGAAGAACTTCCAGTACAACCAGAAGCCCTTGTAGGTATAGTCCGCTGTTCCATTGTAGGAAGGCGGTCCTGTGTAGCCTGATAGGTGGGTCTCGTTGAAGCCTGGAATATTCAGGTAGACCTCGTCCACCGACTGCCATAACCCTCCTTCTCCATAGTAGACCTGGGGAGATTGGGTCAGGTTCCAGATCTTTGTTATGTCCACAGCTTGTGTCGTGGCCGCGTCAACCGCGAGGACCTTCTCCGAATGCGTCAGCAAGAGATGTTGGGTGCGCCAGACATCAGGGTCGTTCGGGAGGCCAGCTTGTATAAGCTGGAGAATGGATACCCAGTACTCTTTGCCGTTGATGTAGATGATGTCGACAGGAGCGTTGTCGATGGACATCCAGTTGACCCCGACTAGCGGTTTCATGTTCAGTCGGGCCGACTGGTTGGTGAATATGCGGATGTGGTCCAGTGTATTAGTCTGGTTTCCTAAGCTCTTTATGAGAGACTGATCAGCGCTAGTGACCGAGTCCACTCCGTACGCCCAGCGAGTGTACTGTATGGTTGGGACGTAAGCTGGGCTCCATTGATAATTGATGTATTGGCCTGACTGGGCCCGAAGATAGGTCCCGTACACAGGAAGCGTGATTGTTGAAGCTAGGACGATTGCGAGTATTACGAGCCCTTTAACCAGGGTGATCTTGATACGCAGTATTCTCGGGGTTCGTGTGAATCCGGCCACGAACGCTACCCCGATCATCACGATGACCAGGGTGGAGAGAATGAAGGATGTGCCTACGTCATAGACCCAGGCCCCACTGCTTAGCACTAGGTAGATAATTGGTAGAGCGGCAATGACGAATACGTTGCTGAGCGCGATCCGAGACATCCCGAAGGCCTTCTTTGAAAGTCCCACCATAGCGTTTGCAAGGAGCGCGACTCCGAGTCTGATTCCTACCACAGCAAAGGCTAGGCCGATTATTGACAGGATGAACTTGAAGACTTCAAATGTGAAGACGTTGTCGATGCCGAAAGTCGGCGACACTTGGTAAGTTCCCGATAGTCTTGTTGCGAGGATTGAGAAGTAGTTCTGTACTTGTGCGAACCAGGTGCCGTTTGTTTGGACAAGATATTCTGTATGGTGACGAATCTTAGGGCGATGTCATTGGCGATGGCTGCCGCGATTCCTAGGGCGAGGAGAAACTTGATCGTCGTCCACGCTAGGAATGGGGGAGAGGAGACTGGGAACTTGTCGTTCCATTGCAACTTGCCATTCTTCGATAGGACGGCATGGTCAGGGGTCTCTCCAATATCCCAGTCAAAGGATGGTCTTGGGCCGGATTCATAGTAGCTTCTTCTGGTGGACTGCATGATCGCTCCCAGGTTCGTCCGGAATAGTAGTCGAAGAATTCCGAGGAGTTTGCTGTGCATGTAGAAATGTCTCTTCCCATCGCTTCCCGTAACTGACGAGATTCTCGGGTCGCTGAGCATGAATAGAGCCGTCAGGAGGAGAGTTGTCCAGATGACCGCTCCGTTCAGGTACTGAAGGTTGAGAAAGTTGATTCCTGCTTTCGTGGCATAGGTTGAATATTTCACGTCAAAGGTGAGACCATTGTTCACCCCGAGGGTAAAGGCAGCGAAACAGGCGAGACCGAGAAGAATATGGTATACAACCCAAGGGGTCCGAGAACCAGACTGGCGTTGAACCCTTGGAGACAAGAATGATCCAACGAGTACTAGGGCCAAAAGCAGAGCAGCGGTAGCAACGAACTCTGTGGCAAGGACCCAGAGCCCAAGCCCTGTGTTGAAGACGGAAAGTTCTCTGAGAAGAGCGAACTGTATTCCGAGAACGATTATGATGGCGAGAATTCCAGTGAGGAGACCTATTCCAAAGGATCCCTTCAAACCAGCTCGGATCTCTGTCAAAGTGGGCGCTTCCTAACTCCTAGTCAAACGGTCAATGAGATAAACTCAATTGGGTCTGTCCGACCGATTGTAACACCGTTGTCTGATGTATTGCAAGGGGCGCCTTGGTCTGTTTATGAGAAGTCATTGGCTGCGATTCTGTCTAGGTCTCTCCGCCTTGGTTCGGTCCACAGGTCGAGTGGAATCAGTCTACCAGCATACTTCGCGATAATTGTCAGCTTGTCTGAATCGCACCTTGAGCACTTTGCATGGACTCCGGTATCGACGTAATAACATGACTGACACCGGGACAATATTCTAGAAAACGTGAAGTGTTTGACTCCCGATTCTGCGAGTAGTTGGGATGCTTTCGTCAAACCTACGGCCTCTACTTTGTCTCCTAATAGGAGCGGCAGGATTGATCCTCCGTCGAGGAATCTCTGAACTTCTCCCTCAATAGAGGCGCGTGACGAGAATGGAATCTTCTGGGTAAGCGGGATCGCCGACATATCAGTGTAGTATGGGTATCGCTTGGATCCTTGATACACGATTGTTGAGAAACCGTATTTTTCAGAGTCGATACCCGCAAGCCTCGATGATGCTTCGGGAGACGGATGAAGCCCAACCCGAATTCTAAGCTTACGAGAGTCGGTTTCCGATATCGCGCGTCTCGCGGTCTCGATGATTTTTTTGACAAAGACAAGAGAATCCTTGTTGTCCACATCCTTCTTTATGTGGTGCTTTACCGCCTCGTTCAATCCGAGGAGGCTAATCTCTGCCATCGGGTGAGATCCATAGTAGGTGCTCCCATTTGTCTGCCAAGAAAGCAGCGGCAGAAGTCCCTCTCGCATTCGTTCATGAATAGCTTGTCCGCGAATCTCTAGGGCCCTAACTGCCTCGTCTACGGCGTTCGTCACTCCTTGGAGAAATCGCTCGTCTTTCCATGCTGATTCATACGCGATTCTTGGCAGATTGACTTGGACCGTTCCCACCAGCGCTCCTCTGGCCACATCGCCCATGCTGTCGGTGACGAACATGCAGCCGTCTGAAGATACGGTGTAAGATTCTCCCGGATTTTGTATCAGATAATTCATGATGGAGTATCTTAGAGAGGTCTCGTGGGCCATTGAGAGAAGTCCATCGGGTTCAGAGAGTTTGTTGCGATCGAGTCTCAGGGTGATCGAGGGATTGACAAGTGGATTGTCTTGAGCAATTTCTTGAGCTGCATCGATCATTGTGCGGAGTAACTCCTCAGCTTCGCGTGCGTAGTCTGCGTACTTGCCCTCTGTTTTTCCGTTGGGACCAATCGCATCGGATTGTCCGAGGATGTTTGGGGCGACACGATCGAGCCCAATGGTCGACCGTGAAGGAAGTGTGTTTGAGAAACCTTCCCAGTTCAGCTGAGAGAGAAAGAGTCGGACGGCTTCTTGGACCCTTTGACTTGGGACGCCCTTGACGAATGGTGCGAGAAGGATGTTAACGTGATCGAGTACTTGCTCCTCGGATACCTGCCCTTCGGTCACTCTTGCCAGCCGCAGCAGTGTTCCTAGCGCGCTTTCGAAAGAGATGGGTGGTTGCGATCCAGGCAGTCCTTTTCGGAAGAACGGGCGTGGGTCATGTGAAAAGACGCTGGGTTTGAGGATCCAGGACTCCGCGTCTTCTAGGTGGATTTGTCCCGAGAAATGTGCATCGACCAGAGGTCGTGGAAGACTATTGAGCAAGACATACTCTTCGGTCACCGCCGCGCCTGCGGACGATTGAACCCAAGCCGAGTCAAGGCGCTTCTGTCCTGCCTCCCTTAGAAGGACTGTCACGTCGTTGACGGGGAGTCCAAGTCGAGTTAGTTTGTGGCGGTACTCTTCGAGCTTTCTCTCGACGAGGATGGTATTGACAAGCTCGCGTACTAGGGGCGCAGTGAGGTAAGTTGTCCCGAATCGCAAGAGCCTCTCTTCTGCTTCAGACGCAATCTCGTCAGCTAGGCTCTGAGGCATACCGGCTTCAGTTACAAGTGATGAAGCGATTCTGGTCCGGTCAAATTCCTCTATCGTCATTTTGGAGGTTCGGACGAACAGGCGGCCTCGCTTGACCGCGACCCATTCCTCTAAGTCGCGCGAGAACTCGACGAGTATCTTTCCGAGGTCTGTTATACTGTACTTTTTCGTGCCTTTTTCGTTCGCAACCAAACCGGCCTTACGAAGGGTTTTGAGATGATAGACGAACTTTCCAGCGTCCCGCACAGGATCCATCTTCGCTTCGTACATTATCTCAGTGTACGGAAGAGGACCTTTGGAGACTAACAGCTTGAGAATGTGAAGCCGAACGGGGGCAGAAGCAGCGTCTAGAACATCCGAACTGAAGCGCTCGTAGGATCGCTGCAAGAAAAGGTCAAGAGCCTTCTACCCCAAACCTGTTTAAAAAATTGTACTTGACTACATCATATTGGACTCTGACTTCTGTCAGGAGCGGTTCGGCGGCATACAGTGCACGTTTTCCAGCCTAACGTGTCCACGCTGAAAAGCTGTTCCCGCCCGCAACTCGTGCAGTACTGGTGGAATCCTGTGGGATGCCGCGGTTCTGATAGAGTCTCGGTCGATGTTGCCGCTCGCATGTTCGGGTCTTTCTTAGGAATAGGTTTCGCCAAACGCTGGAGGTAGTCCTTGCTGAACTTGAGTTTTGGCACCGCTACCCACCATACATGTCACTCTCTAGGCTTTGAGGACTTGGGTCCACCGAATTGCTGCCATGTGGACGGTCAACGTGACACAACAATCACATTGGTTCCCACCCAAACACCGCGAAGGAGACAATTTCTTGAAATCTTTCACGCCCCTCATCAATTCATGAGGCAATAATTTGATAGCCTCGGGAACGAAACCCGATCCTCAAGCTCTCGAATCCTCGGTAGTCCGTGCGACATCATCTCCTATGATGAACATGTTCTTGGAGTTTCTCGAAGTTCCCGGAAACGTCCTTCTCATCCAAGGAGCACCCGGCACTGGGAAAACAACTCTCGCCTTCGAGATCCTGAATGCTGTTGCGGACTCGCGCAGGGTCTACGCGTCCAGCAGGGTCTCACCCGTGAAGTTGCGTATTCAGTTTCCTTGGATCGATGAGGTTATCGATTCTATGTCCGGGAGATCGTCCAAGGCCAGCTGGAATGACGAATTCCACGACCTCCGCGGCTCCGACACCGACAGTGTCTTTTCGAAGGTCGTACGCCTGAAACAGGCGAAACAGAAATCAATCCTTGTCGTAGATAGCTGGGAGGGAGCGTTGAGAAACGCGACACCTGAAGGACGCAAAATGTTGGAGTCAGCCGTCATGTCCGAACTAGATCAGACAAAAGTAAGCGTGATTCTCGTCAGTGAGGCCGAACGAGCCGACAGCCTCGGTTACCTCGTCGACGGAGTCGTAACCCTCGAACAGAGCGAGCTAGATGGGAGACGAATCAGGTCCCTTGGAGTGGACAAGCTAAGAGGATTCAGAGTCCAGAGCCAACATTTCCCCTTCTCCCTGGAAAAGGGAAGGTTCACTTTCTTGGACCAAGAATACGAAAACGGTCCACCGAATATAGTGAGAAACCCAGAGAAAGTTCCACACACAGAAACCCACTACTCCACTGGGAGCAGGGAACTCGACCTGTTACTGGGAGGTGGCATCCGGAAAGGTGCTTTCTTCATGATCGACACGGACAGCAACGTTTCCCCGCAGTCGCTGAGATTGTTGATCAATATGATCAGGTCCAATTTCGTCAACCAGGGCGGGGCCTGCTTCAGCGTTTCAACCGGGACCTTCAGCTCTGAATCCTCAGCGGAGGCACTGAGATCCTACGTAGGCGACAAAGCCTTGGCAGATAAAGTTCGGATAGTCGAATTCAACTCGCAGCTCCCTTCGAAGCCTTGGAGGCTAAAGTTGAGGGGGCAGCTAATGAGCGATCTCGCAGAGTTCTACAGATCATGGAACGCCTTGAAAGAAACGTCGAGTGGCATGATGCTAACTATGAACTTTGACAAGCTCGTGCAGGTCTACGGTGAGGAGCTGACACTTCCGGGTTTTACAGAAATAGGAGAAGGTCTGCGGGACGAGGGGGCCTTCAGCATCGGAATATCGTCACGTCCCACTAAGGTGCGTGATGAGTTTCTCAGACAAGCGGACTATCACATAAAAGTCCAAAGTTGGAACGGTCATCTTCTGATCTACGGCGTGAAACCTTTCACGCATGTTCACGGGGCTACTTTCAACTTCGACAAGGGATACCCGTCCCTCGACCTCATAGAGATCGTCTGAGCCTTTCCAGAGACTCACGATTGATTCGCTAGAATTCGATGTGGTATGATCCCAAGTCTAGAAGAAGTACGGAGGTTATCTCGACTAGGACTTCTGAGTAATTGGACAAGATTGACATTTTCATTGCTTGACTGGGACGCAGTAGAAAAAGTCGGGTCGCCTTTTCTATCCTCCTATAGCGCTATACTGCATGAGCGATCTGTCGTACAAGCTGGCTGAACTACGACCAGCTCTACGTCCCGTCGCCGAGTCGGCGGCCTGGGTAGCCAGCTTCCTGATCGCCAACGCCATAAGCCAAGAACCAGTATACTTCCTGATCCTCCTACTTGTCCTCGGCTCAGACGTTCTCGATACCTCTGACAAGAGCAAGGGACTCTTCCGAGACTTCATAGCAGGAAGCTTCACAGCAGTACTCTCGCTAGCTCTCAATGAACAGTTAGGCATAGTCGTTGGGGCCCTAGTCGCAGTCACGGCAGTTGGTAGGCTTCTGCAGAAGCTCGTCTAGAACCCAGCTAATCGGGCACCGGATGCCCAGTTTCAGGCTCTTATTCCTTGCCGATCGGATATGGCCTCAGGGGATAAGCATAAAACGGCCCAGAGCTATCTGCAGTAGTCTAGAGATACCATGGGCAAAGTAATAGTCTCTTTATCGTCCGAGGCAGAACACTTGGTTAGACAAGAAGTCGACAAGGTATACTATGGCAGAACAGGAGGCTTCAGCATATTCTTTGAACATCTAGTCCGAACATACTTCAACGGACACAAGAAAGGTCAGACTGGTCGCAAGGTAGCGAAATAAGACACACGCTCTTTCACCAAGAATCGTGGTTCCCGGGTGGCAGTGGGTTCTTACTACCAGTGCTGTTAGTTATCGAATCTTCAGCCGTGTTTTCTATTCGGCCTAATGGAGCACAGTCCAGCGTGCCTAGTTCCGTTAGCAGTCTAACCAAAGCATTTTGAATCATTGAGTTGGAGGCACGCGGCAGGGGCGGTGGTCCAGACCACCCACCTGTGGGGACAGCTTGGTCTAAGAGAACTGGCAGGCAACTACCAGTTCTAGGAAATACTGGTCTCGGGCACCAGTGATCGTGGGTTCAAATCCCACCCGCCCCACCACAGATCTGAACACCCCGAAAGGGGCCAAGCTTGGCTCGAAAGATTACCCTGAACATGTACATGACACTCGCTGGGTACGGAGAGTTCCCCAAGTATCCTGGGTCCGACATTCAGTCGAAGGAACCCGGTAAGGGGTTCACCGACATGTGGATCAACCGGTATGATTTGGTGGACACGATCTTGTACGGTCGGCGGTCCTATGAGGGTCACCTTACCTACCACTCAGAATCCGCGCGGAAGGCATCTGATCCAAAATATCTCTTCGAGTTCTCACGCTTCCTGGATCGTACTCAGAAAATTGTCCTCTCTCACTCCCTGAAGAAGACCGATTGGCAAAACTCTAGGATAATGAAGAGTCTCAAACATGGAGAGTTGATGCTACGCTACGAGACGGTCCCGATAGATGATGCCGAGATAGCCCGCGAGTGGATTCGAACCTCTGTAATGCACCTGGAGCAGATGTGAATCCATTGGACTCGGTCACTATCCTCCCCACCCCCAGCGCGGGATGCACTTCCAGATAGTCCCGATTGGCTAGCCTGATATTTTCGGTTACGCGTTTGGGTTCGTTTAAGTGAATTCCTTTCTCTCGAAGAAAAGAAGGCCAAGTACTGCAGTGACAACAAAGTAGCCAACCAGTATAGCGATCCCCTCTGGGATACTCACAGCGAATACCCTCGAAGTGTCCCCTCGGAATCCTCCCCTCACAGTCTGAGTTGTGGGATACGGATCTGTGAGCACGTTGCCGATTATTCCTGACCCGTAGGTAATAATGAACCAAGGTTCTACTTGGGCAAGTGTTGAGACAATCACCTGAATGAGCGAGAAGGCAAAGAGAAAGAGGATGGCGGTTACAAGAATGGACATCGAACTACTTTTGAAAAGTGAGCTGAAGAAGAAGGTGAAACCGAGTACGGCGATCAGATAGAGCACCGAGAAGATGAGTGACTCGCCAAACTGGTAGGGTAGGTTTGCACCGAAGTAGTAGATGCCATTGCCTATGGCGATTGCGGCATAGATGGCGAGTATGATCAGCGATGCTGTCAAGGCGGCGATCCACTTGCCAACATAGATTGAGGATCGTCGTAAGGGGTTTCCGACAAGGAAATAGCCTGTCTTGTTCTGGAACTCGCCCGATATTGCGTCTCCTCCGAAAAATATTCCTGAGAGGATAACGACTAGAGTGATGGAGTTACCCCACCAGAAAGAGTAGAATCCGAGGGCTGCGGTTGCGAAGCTGCTGACGCCATAGTATGCAACTAGTGCTGTGAAAATGGAACTTATGATAAGGTCGATTATCAGAAGGATGAAGAACCTTCGGGATCTGAAATAGTTCAAAAGTTCGTATTTGGTCATCACTCCGATTTGGGCGATGCTACTTGGGAGATTTGGGAGGACTACTGGATCTGCTTTGAGGGATGAGCTGCTCATGTTTCTTGTCACAGAGTTGCCTTGATCATGTTCAGATACGTGTCTTCGAGGGCTGAAGAGGATGGATGGAAGCTGACCAGACCGATCTTCAGAGCTACAAGGTCTGAGAGCAACTTTTCTTGATTCTCCAGAGTGCCAGAGAATTTTATCCTCAAGCTCTTCATTTCCAGTTTTTCGGCCGAAACTACTCCAGACAGAGACGATATGCTCCTGCTAATTGTCTGATCGTCGATATCCCTTGATAATCCTACGTCGATGATGATCTCGCCTCCGTCGCCGGAGAAGCGGGATACGACGTTGTTGAGCTTGTCGTAGACGAGTAGTTTTCCGTGGTCTATCATGGCGACCTCGTCACATATCTCGGATACCTCGTTCAGTAGGTGTGAGCTCATGAAGATGAGCCGGTTCTTATGCTTGAGCGATTTTACGATCTCTCTGACCTCGGACATTCCTCTAGGGTCGAGACCGGTGCTAGGCTCGTCTAGGAGGAGGATTTCAGGCTCTGAGAGGAGGGCTGCGGATATGTTGATCCGCTGTTTCATTCCCTTGGAGAATTTTCCGACTTTCTTGTCTAGCCATTCTTCCATCTTTACCTCTGCAACAACCTCTTCGATTTTCTTCTTTCTATCCGACCGCGGCATTCCTCGGATCTCCGCGACCATCGAGAGAGCGTCTCTCGGGGTCAGAGACGGGTAGATCTCCGGGCTTTCGATAAGTGATCCGACGGAGGCGAGAGCTTTCTTTTTGTTCTCATGCACCGAGATACCGTTGATCAGGGCTTTCCCTTCGGATGCTCTTATCATGTCAGTGAATAGTTTCAGAGTAGTTGTCTTTCCAGCTCCGTTCGGCCCGAGAAAACCGACGCATTTCGAACCCTCAATCTTCAGGTTGAGATTGGATAGCGCGGAAAACGAGCCGTACCGTTTTGACAGATTTACAGCTTCAATAGAAGGGCTGGACAAGCCAGAATCTCCTAGGATTTCAATCCCCGATTCATGAGAAGTATTCTAACGGCGTCCAATGTTTCACGAGGTGGATAATAGAGACAGTGCTCAAAATACCCATTATTTAGACACTTTTCTTCTCTAAAAAAACCAACAAAGGCGTGTCTCCGTTTCTGGCGTAAGAGTGCGTGTCTGGTTGAGATTCAAAGTTTAAAGGAATGATAGGCTTCCAAACGCTCCGAGCATCTGTTCGGTTTGACGAGTACTATTCTTCCGCGTTCGGCTGACTACGAGGTCAAGTTGACCCCGGACCACGAGAGCCTCCGGAACACTATCCGTGATTTTGCCGAGAAACAGATCCGGCCGATAGCAGGCGAGATCGATCGGAAGAACCACATTCCACGAGAGTTGCTCAACCAGATTGCAAAGCTCGGCGTGACAGCCATCACCTACAAAGAAGAGTACGGTGGGCTCGGTGCGGACCTATTATCAATGGTCATTGCGCTCGAGGAACTGGCTCGCGTCTCAGCCGCTTGCTCAACGGTCTTCGTTGCTAGCCATCTTGTTTCTGAGCCATTGAACGAGTGGGGGACGGAAGAGCAGAAGAAACGCTACCTCATCCCGATGGTCGCGGGCGAGAAGATTGGGGCTCACGCAATGACCGAGCCCGGCGCTGGGTCGGACGTAGCAGGAATCAAGTCCACAGCGAAACTTCACGGGACCCACTGGGAGATATCAGGGCGGAAGACGTTCATCACAAACGGTGAGATAGCCGACCTATACCTTGTCTTCGCTAGGACGAGCCCGTCGCCCAGCAGACAGGAGAGACACAAAGGTCTCAGCGCGTTTCTAGTCGAGCGAGGAACGGAAGGATTCCAGGTAGCAAGCAAGATCGAGACAACCGGATTGCGCGGCTCGCAACCATCCGAGCTAGTTCTTGACCATGTGAAGGTTCCCAAGGACAATTTGCTGGGAAAAGAGGGTGATGGCTTCTATGTCGGAGTAAAGACCTACGACAGAGGCAGGATAGACGTCGCAGCACAGGGAGTCGGGATTTGTCAAGCCGCGTACGAGGCTGCTGTGAGCTACGCGCAGACCCGAATCAGTTTTGAGAAGCCGTTGGTCGAGTTTCAACAAGTACAGTACAAGTTGGCGGAGATGGCTATGGGATTGCATACTGCTCGATTGTTGACTTATTGGGCCGCATCGTTGAAGGATCAGGGAAAAGATTTCGTCAAGGCTTCGTCGATCGCGAAGGTTACCTCGACAGAAGCGGCAGAAAAACTGTCGCTGCTTGCAATGATGATACATGGCGGTTATGGTGTCGCGACGGAATATCCGGTGGAACGGTTTCTGCGGGACTCGCAGATCATCAAGACCTACGAGGGCACCAACGATATTCAGAGATTAACGATTGCAAAACAGCTATTGCGGGAACTGAAAGCATAGACCTAACTTCTGGCTCTAAACTTGAGGTTCATTCTCTCAGGTCTCGGAAACTGGTACAACGGCTGGAGCCTGACGGATCAAGCGGTTCAGCTTGCTGACAAGCTCGGATTCTGGGGTGCAGTTATCCCAGACCACTACATGTGGGCCGAAGCCTACGGACAGCCGCAGAAAGATTCAACTCTAGAAAGCTGGATCGCCCTCAGCTACCTCGCAGCCAAGACCCAGAATATCAAGCTCGGAACCATTGTCACCCCGATACCGTTCCGTCCACCGGCAATGCTGGCCAAAATGGTGTCCACAATGGACGTGTTGTCGTCTGGACGCGCAGTCCTCGGAGTAGGAGCCGGATGGTCCCAGACAGAATTCGAAGGCTACAGCATTCGAAGGCTACAGCACATGGGACGATCCGAAAACACGGGTCGACAAGACCCGGGAAGGCGTGGAACTAATTCTCGAGCTCTGGCAGAAGCCACAAGTTGAGTTCAAAGGAAAATACTATCATGCGAAAGGTGCGATTCTAGATCCTAAACCAGTTCAGAAGCCCCACCCGCCTCTAATGTTCGGAGGCGTCGGGACACGAATGCTACGGCTTGCGGGCCAGTACTCTGACATCTGCCACATCCCACCGTGGGTCCATGTTCCCATGGAGAAGGCACGATCCACCGTCAAGCAAGAGGCACGAAGATTCCATTGAGAGGACAAGATAGCTTTTGCAGCCGGGTCCGTTGCCAACCGAGACCAAAAATTCGATCTAAAAGCCGTCGGTCAAGACGTGGAAAAGGCCACAAAAGACGGAGCACTATACTACATTGCACCTCTCCATCGTATAGGATATCTTGACAACCTGAAAGAATTCGCCAAGAGCATCATACCCTCCTATTCAGGACCGGACTAGAATAAGCAGGCTGCAGATTCCCAGAGGAGCTGGCGACGCATTATCCGCATGGAACATAGGTGAAATACTAACGTGCGGGCTCGTCAAGAGAGGTGCGGTAAATCACAATTTCATAATTGGCTCGTCCGAGGGGAAATATATCCTACGACAGGTTTCCCACGTTCATCACAAAAGCTCTCGTGACTTGGAGTTCGAACTATCCTACCTTGCCTATCTCAAACAGTCGGATTTCCCCATATAGAGTTCCATCAGCAATTCCCACCAGGAATGGAAGCCTATTCGTAACCGTTCAAGACCACTACTACTGGCTCTACAAGTTTCTCGAAGGCAGAGTCGTTGAGAGGCTCAACCGGTCACATCTCGCACAACTCGCGCAGATGATGACGCGGTACCACGCTCTGATCGAAAAATCAAACCTCCACAATGGAAAACCGGCTTCGGACTTGTACAATCGATCTGTCACGTTGAGAGAGATCGAAGAATATCGGAAAAAAAATTCTGCGAAAAACCAAAGCGAATCCTAAGGAGAACGCGTTTCTTGCAGAGTTCGCAAGGCTTACCCCGATATTGCGTGGCTTCGATGACGATCCTCGGTCGAGCATCGAGTTGTATCCTATTCACAGCGACCTTATCTCAGAAAATCTGCTCTGGAAACAGGGCAAGCTAGCCGGGGTCATTGACTTCGAGCACGTCAGCGAGACAAACGATCCCATTGTCAAAGACCTCGCTGTGACAATGCAATACTGCTGCCGAGACAATAAGGTCAAGAATCGGCTGGACATAGATTCCGCAAGCCGTTTCTTACAGGCGTACAGGGAATATCACCCTTTATCCAACAAAGAGGTTGTATTGATTCCAGACCTAATAACCGCGGGTTTCGCAGAGGATTTTGTCTTCGCGTTTTGGATGATAAGAAATGATCCGAAAAGGGCGAAACAATCCGAAGAGGAGGACTACGGGCTGACCATGTATTCGAGGGCTGCCCAGTGGAGCCATTCGAACAGGGAACGAATCACCCAGTCCTTTCTGAACGAGAAATAAGTCACCAGCGGGTCCAACCGGTAAGAATCGGTGGAGAAATTATCAAATCCTGACAAACTGCCCGCACTATTTGCTGTCTCGTGAGCGAAGGTTACAATCTTCTCATATCGACGGGAGCTAGCGATGGCTGGCCGAGTTAGGGGTTCAGGTTGCCGGGAACGGTCGATCGGAGAAAATGAGGCAACGTACCGGGGTTAATGAGTTAGACGAAATGCTGTGCGGAGGCTTCCTACCAGGAGATGCCGTACTGCTTGCAGGTGGGGCGGGGACGGGGAAAACCACTCTTGCGCTCCAACATCTAGTGAACGGGGCAACACAGTTCGGAGAGAGCGGAATCTATCTAACCTTTGAACAATTACCTAATCAGATTTACAGAGACAGCCAGGCCCTTGGATGGGACATACGCAGGCTTGAGGATGAGGACAAGTTCCGATTGATCTGTACCTCTCCAAACATTCTCTTGGAGGATGGTGGTGGAGAGAACATCCTCTCAGAACCGATCAAAGAGATCAATGCACAAAGGATTGTGGTTGACAGTCTAAGCCACCTGGCTATGTTCACGGGCCACAATGAGTTGAGAAGGGAACTCTATCGTTTGATCATGTTGTTGAAGGCCAAGGGTCTTGGCTCCCTACTCATTTGGGAGAGCGACGAACGATCTGACCAATCGAAAGCATTGGCCGACGGGGGCATCAGCTTCCTCGTGGATTGCATCGTCTCCCTCAAACCCGTGGAGATAGAGTCCACGATTCGAAAAGCATTGGTTGTCTGGAAAATGCGGGGTAGCGACCATGATAAGCGATTGAGGCAGTACGAGATTACCTCCCACGGTATCGAGGTCTCTTCACCCTTCACAAATTACGAGGGCCTCCTAACCGGAAGTCCAAGGCGGTCCATGACCGAAGACGCCGCGAATAACTGGGCGATGGCCTTTGCCAAGAACAAACAGAAACATTCCTGAACCAACCTCAACAGGGCAAGTCGGACGGACCTCTGCAACTATTCCCCCGCATTGGAAACCCAACCTGATCGTCGCGATTCCCCTCCCCGTTGTAATAGCGTCAGTAGTTGTGTTCAACATTATCCTGCCGCCTCCAGCACAGTTTAGCAAGGGGTTAGCGTTTGAACCCCCATTCCTGAACGCGATCTTGTATACAGTCTTCCTCGCATTCACATCGTTCATGGTCGGCTACATTTCTTTCAAGAGCTACATGCAGAACGGCTGGACGTTCCTTGTCCTAATGGGAAGTGGCGCATTGGCGTGGGGGTCAACCTCTCTCCTCTCAGGTTGGCTGACGAACCTTCCCAGTGGACCAAATGCAGCAATAACAATTTCGAACACTGGGGCGCTCGTTGCATCGCTATTCCATTTCGCGAGCACAACCTGGTCCAAAGGACCCTCGCTGAAGAAGGACCCTCGGCTTCGAAGGTCAATATTGGTCCTCGCGTACGGCGGGGTTCTTACATTTACGACTCTGCTCACCGTCGCCGCACTAGAAGGGCTAACTCCGCTGTTCTTCGTTCCTGGAGTCGGCCAGACAACTCTACGAATGGCTGTTCTCGGAAGCGCAGCGGCTCTATTCCTAGTATCATCGATCCTCTTTGCCAGACGCTACTTCTCTTCTAAGTCGAGGTCAAGCACTCTTTACTGGTACGTCCTAGCCCTCGGACTAACAGGAGTAGGAATAGCCGCAGTCTTCTTCGGAAGAGCTCCTGGTGATCCGATCTCATGGACAGGGAGAACTTCGATGTTCCTAGGAGGAACGTATTTCCTCAAAGCCGTTCACACAGCCTTCAAGGGAATAGGCATACATTAGACGGCCTAGAAAACTTAGAAATCTCGAGATCCTCCATGTTATCGCGAGCGGTGGGCACTCGTGAGGATATGTGTTATCTCTGATACTCACACGCACTCGATCGACAACCTTCCCCGGGAGGTCCTCGGCGAGCTATCCGGTGCAGATATGATCATTCACGCGGGGGATTTCACCAGCAAACGGCTTGTGGACGCTCTACGTAAGATAGGCCCATTCAGAGGAGTTTACGGGAACATTGACGGGCCTGAGGTCAGGAAAGAATTGCCAGCGATCGACACCATACGGGCAGAGGATTTCATGATAGGTGTGAACCATCCTGCTGAGGGAGGCTCTCCGCATACCCTACAGCATAGATTGAGGCCCAAGTTCCCAGGGGTCCAAGCGATTATTCATGGTCACACTCATCGGACTAAGAACGATTTTCGGGACGGCGTTCTCTGGTTCAATCCTGGTAGCGCAACGGGAAGGTTTCCTGCGACGAAGAAAACTTACGGAATTCTAACAATCAATAAGGAGATTCGCGGAGAAATCATCACACTCTAAGCAGTTTGACAAGTTAGACCTGCCTGACACGCGATGCGTTCGAACAAGACCCATCCTTAGGAGCTAGCCTGGAGAGAAGCGAGGTGGGCGGAACCTTCCCCACCACTCCCTGTCGTTGTGGATTTCGCGGAGGACTTGAAACGTGAGGGCGCGAAGAGGGTTCTGGATCTGGGTTGCGGGGCAGGTCGTCATTCCATACTTCTCGGCAAAGAGGGCTTTCAGGTTGTGGCTCTTGACATTTCGGAGACAGCCCTCCAAACCCTTGAGGCTCGGTTGAAGACTGCTTCGACCGACAACGTCGCTCTTGCCAAGCATGATATGTTGGAGCTGCCGTTCATAGACGATTACTTTGACGGTGTGATCTGTACAAACGTTCTCCACCACGGGAAGCTCGTGCAGATCAAGCAGGCGACTAGAGAGGTTCATCGGGTGATGAAGAGGGGAGCCTCGGCTTTCGTCGTGGCCCTATCGACTGCGGATTTCAGAAGGGGTAACGGGAGGAAACTTGAGCCGAATACCTTCGTTTTTACCGAGGGAGACGAGCGAGGAATAATCCATCACTTCTTCCCGCGGAAAGAGCTGCAATCCTGTTTCAGAAAATTCGAGATCACATCTTTCGAAGAGAGGATGATCCCTGTTGAAGAGGGCGGAAACCGTGCCCATTTTCTGGTGAGACTGAGAAAGTCCTAGAGACTCGCTCAACAAGTGTCCTGCCCATAATGGAGGCGCGGATCTTACAAAGGTTTAACCAATCGCGACTATGTCAAAGGTTTCATGTCGGGACAGTGGACACTCCCAATTGAACTGAGAGAGTTCAGACCAGAGGACTACGGGAGACTGGCCCACGTCTTTGGTTCAATCTTTCCCGATTACGACCGAACGCCCGAGGAATGGAAGTTTGATGACGAGAGTCTCGACAAGTCGAAGTTCCATTTCAAACGATACTCGTGCATAACGAAAGAGAGCGAAGACCCAGTCGGGTTCGCTCAGTGCCAACATATGCCCTGGATGTATCATCCGAAGAAACTCTGGTTCGATATCTGGGTCGATCCACAGCATCAGAGAAAGGGCATAGGGAGCGCACTCTACGATCGGCTGATCCAGGACTTCAGGGACCTAGGTACTGTCACCTCTTGGACCGGTGTAAAAGAGGACATGCCCTACCCGATCAAATTCGCTACTAACCGAGGATTCCATGAGAAGATGAGGGCTTGGGAATCACGCCTCAACCCCGCCACGGTCAATCTCTCAGCTTTCCAAAAATACGTGGAGAAGGCATCCCAACATCGAATTCGCCTCGTTACATTGGCCAGTGAGATGAAGAGCGACCCGGAATGCTACACCAAACTTCACGCTCTGGTTCAATCCGTCTCTGAAGATATTCCTCGACCTGAACAGTTCACACCTGTCTCTTTCGAGCAGTGGTCAGCTTTCGAGATGAAGAACCCCAACCTAGTCCCCGAAGGCTACATGATAGCGAAAGATGGCGACAAATACGTGGGTATGAGCACTGTATGGAAGGCTCAGAAGGATCTCAAAGGACTCTATCAGGGACTTACAGGAGTAATTCGAGAATACCGGGGACGGGGAATAGCGGTCGCGTTGAAGCTCAAAGTCATCGAATTCGCAAGAGACAACAAGTACGAGAAGCTCAAGACCTGGAACGACTCGACCAACGCACCCATGCTCGGAATCAACATCAAGCTCGGCTTCAAACGAGAAGTAGGCTGGATAACCATGGAGAAGAACCTGGCCTAGACCCAGAATGAAAACGAAGCTTCCAATATTATCTCTGAGAGGCTCGACGTACCAGAAAGGACGTAAACACGGAAAACGGGCTCGACCCGAGATCGAGAATAACTTGGAGGTCTATTTCCGGCGGTTCAAGAGTGAAACTGAGCTCTCACACGATCTGGCAATTAGTCGTGCGGCAAAGTTTCTCGAAGTGATCAACAGGGTTAGTCCTGAATATGCCGAGACGGTGAAGGGTGTCGCCGATGGCTCGGCCCAGGATATTCTCGATATCACCGCGTTGAACGTTCGGTACGAGTTGATGTACAGTCAGTTTTCAAAAATCGGGTTGAAGCCATTGCCCAAGACCTTCGGTTGCACGGCCTTCGCAACACTTCCGACAACGGTCGAGAATGGGCATTTGATCATGGCGCAGAACTGGGACTGGATACCCCAGGTCAAGGGGCTCTTCCTCAAGGAGAGAAACGAAAACGGCCCTGATGTTCTGTCTTTCACGGAAGCAGGCGTTGTCGGCGGCAAGATCGGTCTTAACTCCGATGGACTTGGACTCTTGATCAACGGAATCGTGTCCAGCAAGGACGACTGGGCACGGCTCAAGAAACCCTTCCACGTCCGTTGCTGGGAGATCCTAAGGTCGAAGACTCTCGCACGCGCAGTCAAAGTAATCGCCCAGGGTCAGAGAAACTGCTCTGCGAACTTCATCTTGGGACAACAGAAAGCGAAAGGCTCCGGGAAAGTTGTTGATATCGAATCAGCGCCCGACGCTGTCTGCGAGATCGGCCCGGACCGTGGCGCAGTAGGACACACGAACCATTTTTCTAATCCGAAAATTCTGGGGGTCAAACAGGTCGTGGATGAGGAGCGTCTGTCGACAATTCAACGATATCGCAGGATCCAGAAGCTTCTCAATGAAACAGTTCGAAAAGGACACAAGCTGGATCTAGCCGGAGCTCAGAATATGTTGAGAGATCATTACGGAGAACCGGAATCTATTTGTCGACATAACAACTTGAATCTGCCCGAGTATCAGAGGTACGAGACAGCAGTCTCTGTAGTAATGGATCTTTACAGCAAGAGACTCTGGGCGACTATCGGCTCGCCCTGCTCAACCGAGTATCAGCCTATCACGCTGTGAGGAAGGTCCTTGAGGGGACTGGAAGCGAATCATATTTCAACAGGCAGATTGACTACGAGTTCTGCGAGTCCCCTTTGCCTTCTGCTCATAAACGCAAGGTCCAAGAGAGGACGCGTAAAAGGAAAAGTCGCGGCTTACTCTATCTTGTCCTAGCGATTGTCCTCATCGTGATTGTAGGAGTCGGAGTGTACGCATACGTCTCGTCGCTACCTCCGGACATCATCTACGCTACACTCAATACCTCGAAGGGTACTTTCGAGGTTGAGCTTTATCGCAGCCAAACTCCAATTACCGTGAACAACTTTGTTAACCTCGCGAAATCCGGATTTTACAACAATCTTGTCTGGCACAGAATCCAGCCTGGATTCGTAATCCAGACCGGAGATGAAAATACAAAAAATGGTGGAGGCAACAACAACACTTGGGGACAATACCAGGGGACGACAATACCTGACGAAATAGTGAGTTCACTCCACAACTACGAAGGATATATGGCGATGGCGAACACAGGAGCCGCGAACAGCGGTAGCACCCAGTTTTTCATCAATCTTGTTGATAGTAGCGCTAATCTTGACGGGAAGTACACCGTGTTCGGCCATGTAATTAGCGGCATGGACGTGGTCAAGTTGATAGGGGGTGTTCCAGTTTACCCTGCACCACCCGGGGGCGTATGTTGTCAACCAAGCGCTCCTCTGCCTTTCCTGACGAGTGTTACGATTTCAAACACTCCGTAAACTTGTTTGTACACACACTGTCTACTCTAAGCTCCCGCGGTTCTTAGGTAGTAGGCCCAATAGCCTTTCCAGCGGCCGTACTTCTCGACGATAACGTGAAGCCTCTGTTCTGTCATCGGTTTTCCATAGACTCTAGCTGCAGCAGCGATCAGACGTTTCTCTACAGCAACCTTCTCCATTCTCCCAAGACCTCTCAGGAGGATTAGTCTCGCGGACCATTCGCCGATCCCTTTGATATTCTTCAGCCATTCCTCCACTTTGTCGTATTCGGTAGTTCTGAGAAATCTCTCATCAACCTCGTTGAACGCTCTGATCACATTTCCCAGATACTCTTCTCGACGCTCATGCTTGATCAGCGACTTCAACTCTTCCTTCGATGCATCGGCAAGCTGGCCCGGCTCCGGAAAAGCACGATAGACGTGGCCCTTCACTCCGAGACTTGTCCCGAAGCGTTCCAGCAAAGCTTGCTTCGCTCGTCGTGCCGCGCTTAGCTGGTTTCGCTGCGACAGCACTGCCCAGCAGGCACACTCGAACGGAGTGAGAAACTTCACTTGGTGTAGCCCGTAGAGCTTCTGAAGGACTGGTGCGAAGTTGGAATCGTTGATTGCTATGCGGTAGAACTGATCTAGATCGTCGGAGAGGCTTAGGAAGAAGGAGATCCGGTCGATCACAACCTCTGTCAGTCCGCGAGAGAGGGGATGATCAGCAAAGAGAGTATACTTGAGTCCGGGCATCTTTATTGTTCCAGTCGGTTTTAGCTGGAACACGATGGCTCGGCCGCCGACTCGAACCGCCTTGGTCATTGATAGCTCGCTTACAGTCTGGTCCTCTCGCATCGGAGGAAACATTCCGAGAAAGTCTAGCGACTTCGCAAAATCAAATGGAGGGGTCGGCCTGAGCGAACCCTCTTCAGAGTACAACCCCATCTTGATTATTCGCCCCTAGATTATCCATGGGATTGCCTCCATTAGGATGTTGTGGGGAACGACATTCAGAAGTGCTAAACAGATTTAATAGAAATACAAAACCGGAAAGCTGGTATGGCCGTGATCGGTTGGACTTACTGAAAGAAGCGGCGGAGATCGAACCCGAGATTATCAAGGTCCGACGAGAGATTCATCAGAAGCCCGAATTGGCCTACCACGAAGAAGTCACGTCCAAGCTGGTCGCGGAGAGACTCGAAGCTCTCGGAATACAGGTCAAGCGAGGAGTTGGCGGAACGGGAGTTCTAGGGGTTCTCAAGGGTCCAAGACTGGGGAGGGTCGTCGCTCTCAGGGCGGACATGGATGCTCTTCCCCTGGATGAGATGGCTGATGTCGAGTTTAAGTCCAAAGTCAAGGGAGTAATGCATGCGTGTGGGCATGATACGCACGTGGCCATGCTCCTCGGAGCGGCCAAGCTTCTCGTCAAACATAAGGACGAGCTCCAGGGCACTGTGAAATTTCTCTTCCAACCTGCCGAAGAGCATGGCGGAAGGGGTGGAGCAAAACCAATGATCGAAGACGGAGTCATGAAAGATCCCAAGGTCGACTACGTATTCGGACTCCACATCGCCGGAGACCACAACTCCGGTGTCCTCGGCTTCAGACCGGGTCCCTTCGCCGCATCACCTGACACGTTCGAGGTCCGAATAATCGGGAAAGGAGGTCATGGAGCCGCGCCACATGAAACGATAGATCCAGTTTACGTAGCCGCTCAGGTGATTATCGCTCTTCAAGGTGTGTCCGGGCGAATGATCGATCCCATGCAACCTATCGTAATCTCGGTCGGAGCGGTACACTCAGGGACCAAGGAGAACATCATACCGGACGAAGCCGTGTTGCAGGGCACGATACGGACTCTCGACGAGGTTACTAGGAAGAGAGCGAAGGCGAAAGTGGAAGGTGTCGTCAAAGGCGTCTGCAAGGCGTTCGGTGCCAAAGCGATCGTCGAGTCCGAAAAGGACGCGTATCCCGTCACAGTCAACGATGAAAAAGTGACAGAACGGGCGATGAAGATCGTGAGAAAGATTCGTGGCGGGACAAAGGTGAAGTTGATAGAGCCGATGCTGGGAGGCGAGGACTTTTCCAGATTCCTACATGAGGCCCCCGGCACATTCTACTTCCTCGGTACAAGGAATCCTGCGAAGGGATGCATCTATCCAAATCATAGTTCAAGGTTCAAAGTCGACGAGGACGTTTTGAAATATGGAGCCGCATCACTTGCTCTTTTGGCGGTAGAGTTCACGGACCCAACCGGCCCGAGCAAGGATTGAATTTTCTTAGCTGGTGTAACAAATATCTCCGTTGGCCAGCGACGTCGGCTGAGAGTCCTCCGGGTCAGACTCTTATTTTTGAGAGGTTGAATCAGAACTAAAAAAATCGGGTTTTGATATTTGACACCGAACCTTCAAGTTCGCTCTCAGGCGCTCTTGTCGGTTGTGGTGGGTTGTGTTTGTTCCATGGTTCCGCCGCATCCGCATCCGGGTCCGCAGCAGCAACAGCTCAAAGTCACGCTTCACCTCGGTTAGTGAATTACTTTTCTAAAGTATTTAAACGGGCAAGTACCCAAACAGTAACGGAGTTACACGATGGTAAGGACGAAAGAAGGAGAACCATGCTGCACCTGCCCCTGCCCATGCGAAGGAATAATCGAGATTATCGGGAAAAAATGGGCACTCTGCGTACTCGCACTCTTAGGAAACGATGGAACCCTACGATTCAACAAACTTGCCGAGAAACTTCCGGGAATAAGCGCGAAGACACTGACGGAAGTTCTGAAGGATCTTCAGCGAACCGGACTGGTTAAACGTCAAGCCTTCGCCGAAATTCCACCACGTGTAGAATACCATCTGACCAAGGAAGGAAATGAGCTAACAATGCTCGTAGCACCGTTAATGGTCTGGGCTGATAACAGGACAGGGCTTGTCAAGTTCGAATCTTAGGATGCTTCATCCTAGACTCGACAAGCTTTCCAGCCCGCTCTTCTAGCTGAGCCGCTTCCTTCCGAAGTTCGGAGACCTGTCTCGCAATCTTCTCCACATACTTTTGATCATCGAGACCGGCTAGATTGATCAGGACGTTGCTTGCGGCTCCTTCAACAGCCGCACGCGCCGCAGAGACAGCAGTCACCACATCGGATAACGCATTCGTGGACCCTTTCTCCGCAACTTCGCGAGCCAGTCGCAGAACTCTAACTGAACAGTCCAGTGTTGATAGGGGGGTCTCAGATGCTTTGACAGTTGCTTCTGCTATCGCCTTTTTTCGAGCCTCAGGCTGTTCTTTCGAGAGCTTGATCGCTTTCATTACCAGATCAAAGGCTTCAGTGTCTTCGACGACCAGGCGTAGGAGTTTCTGGCGAAGGGCTTCGCCCTCCTTCACCACCTCGTTGAGCTTCTCTGCACCGGGCGGCGTCTCTTTCTTTCCCAACGTTATCCGAGCAACCATGGAGACGAGACCCGCTGCGAGTGCTGCCATGTACGCGGAGACGCTTCCGCCTCCCGGGGTTGCTTTCTTAGAGGCGACTTCTTCGCTGAACAAAGCCAGACTCTGGTCGGTCAGTGTTGAAGACCTCGGGGCAAAGATTTTCCTCTCAATGACTTGGTCTCTGCTGAAATTCTCCAACCGCAAATAGAACTCTGCCGAGTCGACAAGGGAATCCATGGGCGCGAGCCCGACGATTTCGCTCCCGACAACTGGGACCCCGTAGCGATCGGCGAAGAGCTTGACGAGTTCGTAGGCTTTGAACAACTGGCTCTTGCGATAATTCGTCAGGTTCATCGACACCTGAACTATCCCCCGCTCTTTCAGCTCAAACCCGAGCGCCTTCACAAACGTCAGCCCTCCATCTTTCGCCCGTAATTGATGCGCGATCTTCTTCGCGATATCTAGGTCCTTCGTTCCAAGGTTGACGTTGTAGGCTATCAGTATCTCTCGGGCTCCAACAGCCGTCGCTCCCGCAGTAGGATGAATCTTGTCGGGACCAAAATCCGGCCTCTTCGCAGGGTCCTTGCCAATCTTATCCCGGAGGCCTTCAAACTCCCCCTCCCGGATATCGGCGAGGTTCCGCCTTTCGGGAGTCGTGGCCGCTTCCTCGTATAGGAAGACAGGCACGTGAAATTTCTCAGCAAACTCCTGCGCGAAAGCACGGGCTAGAGAAACGCAATCGTCCATCGTTACGCTGGATATTGGTACGAAGGGGACAACATCAACAGCGCCCATCCGTGGATGTTCGCCTTTGTGATGTCCCAGGTCGATGAGCTCGATCGCTTTCTGGCTAGCTGCTAGGGCTGCGTCTTTCACGGGTCCAGGCTCGCCGACGAAACTTATCACGGACCGGTTGTGGTCTGGGTTCGATTCCACATCAAGAAGTGTGACGCCAGGGGTTTTTCTTATTGCGTCAGCAATAGATTCGACGACGTCTTTCCTCCGGCCCTCACTATAGTTGGGGACACATTCGACTAGCTGCAATCTGGACGCCTCTCAATCGTCTTCATGTCAACTCGTCTCCTTAATAGTCAAGCGGGACTAGAGAAGCTCGATCCTGTGATCGACTAGTTTCTCAAAATCCCCTCGAAAATAGAAATCTCCACGAAAGCTTCTCCCCTCGACCGCGTACTGGTACCAGTATTTGTCATCCTTCCACATCTCGTCCAATGGAGGCCGATCGATCGGGTACCATTGGAGAATGCCTTCTTTGCCCTCCTTGATGGTCCCGTGGAACTGTTTCGTGAGGAATACGTGTGCTATCCAGTCCGGGTCTTCTCGTTTGTTGTACTTGAAGAAAACGAGCGTTCCAATCTTTCTCGGCTTTTGAACCTTGAGCCCGGTCTCTTCGTAGACCTCTCGCGAAGCGCACTGCTCAGCCGTCTCTTTGGGTTGTAATTTTCCGCCAGGCGCGTTCCATTTGCCTGCACCAAAGAGCTCAGGGTTCTTTTTCAGCAACAGAACTCGGTTATTGTGAATGATGAAGCATAGGGTTGCGTGAATAGTCAATTGGACAATTCAGGGGCTGCGTTTCTGTTTAAGCAGGATGATCGCCTGGGCCAAGTCACCGTTTGATTGTCGCAGCGCAGTAGCCGCCTCATCAGCGGAAACGCCTGCTTGTGAAGCGACAAGTTTCACGTCCTCATCTGATCCGCCGCCAATTCCTTCCTCCCTCATAGTTCCCCCTCCGACTTGGTAGACCGTCTGTCCTTGGACTGTTACAGTCGCGACTTCGGGGTTGTCGATGACAATGCGTTTGGTCGGCGTCTCCATTATCACTTTTGTGATCTCGTCTAGTTGTTGGACTTGCATGCCCATGCGTTGCATCATTCTGTTTGCTTCGCGGGGATTGATCTTTCCTCGACGCATCATCACGAAATCACTCTCTTCCATCTGCTCGGTGATTGTTAAGCCTATTCAGAATCCGCGATTCCATGCCGAACTTTTACTGCCACTCCAATTTTGAAGCTCTGCATCTCTATCGCGTTGAAGAAGGATCTTCCAACAGCCAACAAACGATCTTTCTTGTCCACCACGAGAACCTCTTCCTCAGGCCGTAGCTCCGGGTCCACACCGATCACATGCTTAGCGAACACGTTTCCGCCCTTCCTGATGAACGGCTCTACTCCAGGAGTGACTTTGACCCGCAGCTTCGGAGCCTTGAACACACCTTTGAGGGCAAGGCCTCCATTTACGGTTAGAGCCAAGAGTCCGTCCTTGGGACGGTATGTGGCCAGTAACTTCCCGTCGTTGTAGACGTGGCGTATTCTATGGGTGTTAGGGGATCGCACGATTAGTATTGAGGGTGGAAAGGCCTTCTCGGCTCCTTTGCCGAACTGGTAGGCCGCTACCGCTCTGATCCGTCGCAGCTCGTGGAGTTGGGGCTTGACAGGTTCGAGAGGCATTCTTGTTCCGATAGCTAATTAAGCCTGGTCGGAGCCTATTTCTACTGTTTCTCGGCCGCGAGGTCTTGTAGCAGCCATTGTACTGTGAGGTTTGTGGGAGCGAGATAGTCGGCAAGCCCGCCCGGTCACTAGTTGAAGGCGCAACCCTGATCGTCTGCCAAAAGTGCTCCAGCCTGGGAAAGGAGCTTCCCGGTTTTCCCGAGAGGAAACAGAGAACAGCCCGCCCCGGATTGGTGCTCTCTCACACTCGAACTCCGATAGAGAGCCTTCCAAAAGCGGTCGAGGACTCGGATCTCGTCGAGGATTATCCCATGATCGTAAAGGAGGGTCGAGAAAAGCTAGGCTTGTCACAGACGGATCTCGCATTCAAAGCGAAGGAGAAGATCACAGTGATCCAGAAGATCGAGTTAGGCAAGATACTGCCCACGATGCGGCTGACGAAGGAGCTAGAGCACATCCTACGAGTGAAGCTGCTTGCGCCGAGAGCAGAACTTGAGGGTTCAACCGTTCCGGTCAGGCAAGCGGGACCGAGAGAGCTAACCCTCGGCGACATCGCGCTGGTAAGGCATAAAGAACCAGAAAACAAGTAGCGTGAGAACAGGGAGCAGTGAGCCCGGTAACATCGTTAAAGCATTATCTACTCAAAAACAAGATCGATATTCATGGCTTCACTGAGCGAAGCAAAGAATCTTGGCGGAATAGGCGCCATACTCGCCTTACTGTCCGGCTTACTGTTCTGGGTTCCCTACAACGCCGGTATTGGCTTGCTGTAGTAGGACTCGTGCTGATGCTTATCGCCGTGAAAAATATTGCAAACACGGTTGAAACCCAGCAATCTATAGCTCGATGATGTATTCCGTCATCTTAGCGATCATAGGACCGGTCATAGCCGTAGCGGTCGCGTTCGCCGCTGCCGCGTCATTCATCAGTACTTTCCGCGGTTACACACCTGGAACGACCACTCTTCCTTCCGGATTCTTGGCCGCACTGGGCTTCCTAATCTTGGCCGGTGTTATTCTGATTGTTTGTATTCTGATCTCCACGATCTTCCTCAAGAGAAGCTATGACGCTATCGCTTTGAAATTGAGAGTTGACATGTTTCATACCTCTGGTCTCCTTTTCCTCACCGGGGCCGCCACTCTAATTGTCGGCGTAGGTGTTGTGATACTCCTCATCGCGGCAATCCTTCAAATTGTAGCGTTCTTTTCGATCCCGGAACAAGTCCCATCGCAGATGCCCTCCCAGCAAACTTGGGGACCCCCAACCCCGCCCGCACCGATGCCTCCTTCTCTGACCCCGACGCGATAGACCTCTTCTCCGATATTCTTCAGTCACAAAGTGAACATCTGGCCCGCCTCTGGGCTTATGAGGAAGGGCCTAAACCGGCCACGCAGACTATTCTGAAAACCCTATTTGAACGGATGAGACATGGCGAAGCTTCTGATAGGACAGACAGGCTATGGGAAGCCGTTCACAGTCGATCCCGGCAGCCTAACCAAGCATACCGTCCTATTCGGAGCAACAGGGTCCGGGAAGACGGTCCTCTGCAAGTCGATAATGGAGGAGGCTTGACGTGCCAGTTCTATTACCAGATCTTCGACCAGGGCGAATCCGGGATTCTCAGTCCCAGATGGCTGATCAGCTATCCCCGCGGGCCGCTCGAACCTTTAGAAATAAAGAGATTGAAAGAGGGAGCGGCTCCTGAAAAGATGACGGTCAGAGCAGTCCCACTGTCAGTGCCGGAGGAAGTCTTCCTCCGTGACACCGACAGGAAACGGGCCAAGAAAGGCATTCTAGGCGGAACAGAGGAAAAGGTTGCATTCGCTAAGAAGATCTTTCTGCCCTACCTCGATTTCACCTACCGGTTTCCAGCAGAAAAGGGCCTCCTGTCAAAGCAGATGGTGATAAGCGAGGGCCGATCAACAGTCTTGGCCTTGCGAGAGGCCAACTTCGGCTTTGATCCCAGACTAGTAGAGTTGGCTCCAATGCTTGCTGATATGGAACTGGACTCTGCATCAATCATTAACGGCGTTGACTCCACAGTCCTCGTCAGCGAACGGCTGGCCGAGCTCAAGAACCTCCTCAGAGATTACGAGGTGCAGTCAGAAGAGAGATCGAAACAGTACGAGGCTCTCCCGAAAGAGAGTCCCGCGAGAGAAAACCTGAAAGAGAATATCGAGTTCTTGAGAAAGACGAAGTTGTTGCGATGGAAGATGTTTGCCGATGGACTACAACTTCCTGCAAAACTCGATCTCGACAAGCTAGAACTCCTCAACGGGACGCTGTTCTACATGCCCTATTTTATCGCAAAACTCTCGCGTGAAGGAGAATCACGCTATATTGTCTGGAACCACGAAGGCAGAGAAGACGACACGATCGCGGACGAG
>VBAX01000141.1 GCA_005883075.1 Candidatus Bathyarchaeota archaeon
CAAACCCAGGATTGGTGCGAACGCAGCCGCATTGGCCGAGGGGGTCGGGAACATAGTAGCCATCGGCGAGGAAGCTGTACGAGTGGCCGGCTGTCCGAACGCCGAGAGCAATGGACCCGACTGGGTTGCCGATCCACCGTCCGCGGAGTGAGACGCTCCAGTTTGCTACCCCTGCGGGAGCATGGTTCCAATCAACCGCTGCACCAACATAGCCATCGTCGAGGAGCGTCAGGATCCCATTGCTGACATTGAAGTACGACGGAGGAGCCCCGCCGCCGGTTGTCCATCCTGCGGCCTGAAGCTGGTCAATTGAGTTGTAGTTGAAGTCGTCCCGGAAGCTCCAAGGAGCGGAAGTTTGGGCCCTGGCAAGGATAGCGCTCAGGCTAGGGACTGCGGTGAGAGTTGAGAGTAGAATTAGGAATACTGCCACGATTATTTTTCTTAGAGATATCCCTCCGGAAGGTGAAGACGGTATCCTGGGTGAGAGAATTCTCATATGATTTTTCGGTGGGGTTTCGCGAATAAATACTTTCCTCACAGGACGATACCCTAGGCTATCAGTTGGTAGAAAACTATGCAAATCGGAGACCTTTCATGCTCCAGAATTCCTATCAGATGCCCTTACGGTACTTTGGGCTTGATTTCTGGACGAATACTGGGCTCAAGTCTAAGAGAACGACATCGGATTGGCATAATGGGCGATAGTCCAGACCATTTTTCGCTGCGACTGAGTGTTGTCTATGTTGCTTCGATCGGGGGATGACTTCGGACGGGGAGGAAGAGGTGCATTTCGGCTTGACTTCGATAGAACTCCAGCGAAGGACGCTCTGGGTCCACGTCGTGAGTGCGGGCCATTTCTTCGAAGAGACTGGGTAGCTTGGAGAGGTTCTTCTCCCAGTCCATGAGCTTGCTGCGGGCGTACCATCCGCCTGGGACTACTCCTGTCTCCAGTTTCATCTTCTCTGGATCATCAGCGTCGATTCGGACCACGCAAGCATAGTAATCTTCCCCATCCGGCGTGAACTGGAATGTTCCATAGAACTTGCGACCTTTGAGGGTGGGAAGCTTCGACTCGAGAAGGTCGAAGGCGGCCTTCGGCCCTTTTCCTTTCATGTCGGCCTTGACGCGTAGAACGGGTATGCCTTGAAGCTCGACGTAACTGGTCTCCATAAGGAATCCTCTCCTCTCAGAACATATTATGATTGGAAGAGCCTGGTGAACGTCTAGACTTGTTGCAGGACTTGAGGATTGAATGATTGAAGAAGAGAGAGAATGTACTCGTATTCTTTCTTCTTGGCGATGATAAGCTGGAATGACTCACCGGATGTTAGGTCTATTTTGAGATGCCCGGTGCGGAACATGCCAGGTGGGGGCTTCATCTCGAGGAGCGATATCTGATCTTTTCTCAAAGACATTAGTTGAGGAGACTGTGCAGAGAGTTCCTTCACTATGGCCTGATTCTGCTCTGGAGTCAAATTGGCCGGGACAAGATCTTTGCGCCCTGAACCGGTGACAATTTTCTTGAATGTAACATCCATATCCTCTCCAACCCCCGTCAGGACTAGTCTCTTGTCAGTTACGTAGATTCCAGCCCCAATTTTCCATTTGTTCAGGGCCAACTGCATTGAACTGTACATTCCCCCGAGGTATCTCTCACTCTCTTCCATCGAAGTCAACACCAAGACTTTGTAACTATCTAATATTACAATCTACGAGGGCGAGGCCGGGTGGAACTAGCTTGGACGAATGTCTGGTTCTGGTCGCAGAGAACTTATATTTGTTCGAAAGATTTGCCTTCTCCTGTGCGTTTGTAGAGGGCATGGTACTTGGAAACTGAAACCTTCAAGCCCTCGAAGTATGAGCGTTTCAGGATAGAGACCAAACCGGCCCCGCATGTCTACAAGATTCCGAACAGGTTCGATGTAAGCGCGAAGAAAGTGCGGCTTGCGGCTATGCTGGTGCATGAGGCGTTCGAGTTCAAGCTCAACAAGGAAGTTGTTCTCAGCAGGCCGTGTATCTACGGGGTTTTCGGTGGCCGTTGAAGCACAAGTGTGTCGGCTGCATGAGGTGCGTCCAAGAATATCCGCACATTATGACGGTGAAACAGTCGGAAGAATACAACAGGCTGGGCGATTCGTTCTGGACGCCTGACGCTGTGTTCACGATATGGAATGAGGCGTCGACTGGGAAGATCCCGGTGAAGGGGATGGGCTACAAGGGCGCGTTCGGCGGAGAGGGGTTTGATGGGATATGGACGGATATGTCAGAGATCGTCCGTCCGACGAGGGATGGTGTGTATGGTCGCGAGTATATCTCGACCAGTGTTGATATTGGCAGAAAATCTACGCGTGTGGATTTTTCAAAACTAGATCAGGCTCCTTCGGCTGTGACCGTTCCCGTTCCGATAATCTTTGACGAGTTGCCTACGGGGGACATGAGTGCTTGGAGGGCTATTGGAATGGCGTCCGAGAAGCTTGGGACCTTTTTTGTGACACGTGACCAGACGAGGGGGGAGGGCAGGGGGAGTATGGTTCCGATTGTTGACGAGAACAGCTTCCATGAAACGATAGAGAAGAACCCGGCTGTCGTAGAGTATGATGCTGAAAGATCGGATTTGTTCGAGAAGCTGGCGAGCCGACTTTCGTCCTCTATTGTTATCGCGAGAATGCCTGTTCGGGAGGACACTGGTGATGTTGCGTGCGAACTGGCACGGGAGGGAGTGCACGGATTACACCTCTACGCTGACTATCATGGTCAAGATTACTCCAAGGATCCGAGGCATGTCTCGGCCTCTCTGAAAGAGGTCCACCAGCAGCTGGTGAAGGAGGGACTCAGGGACCAAGTTACGATCATCGCGAGCGGTGGAATAACCTTGGCGGAACATGTTCCAAAGGCGATCATGTGTGGCGCGGATCTTGTCGGTATTGATACAACGGTTCTCGTGGCTTTGCAAGCGGAGTTTCTTGGCGAGACGCGGGACAGGGCTGGTCTCAAGTTGAGACCGCGGAGGATTGACCCGGCGTGGGGTGCTCAGCGTCTTGTGAATCTCTTTGGTGCCTGGCATGATCAGTTGATCGAGATTCTCAGTGCGATGGGCATGCGGGATGTGAGGCGGTTGCGAGGGGATATTGGCCGGTCGATGATGGACGCGGAGCTTCGGGAGCAGTCGTTCAAGGGGATAGCATGGGCAACTTAGAACTGATTGTCGAGAAGCATTCGGAGAGAATCCATCATGGACTAGAGGTTCTTCCGAGCCTCCGTCATGGTTTGCCGGCAGGGTTGGGGAACAAGCGCTGGACCGCGGAGTTGATCCTGGCGACTTACGAGATGGCGTTGACCGGGGATCTGCCGAAGAATGGTCTGGAGTATAAGATTGGAGATTCTGGTGGGGGTTTTGATGTTCTGGGATGGAAGAACAATGGTTTTCCGAAAGTTGATCAAGATAGTATCGATCTTTCTATCCCATTGAACAAGAGAGGGGAAGATCGGAAAATCGAGATTCCGTTGCCGATTTATGGTGGCGGGATGTCCTTTGGATCTATCAGTCTCAATTTCATGCTTGCGCGGGCGAGGGCTGCGAAGAGGATCAGGACTTACACGTGTACTGGTGAGGGTGGTTATCCGGATGCTATTGTTCCGTATCGTGATCATGTGATTACGCAGGTCGCGACTGGTATGTTTGGGGTTCGGGAGGAGACGATACAGTATGCGCCGATTGTCGAGTTCAAGTACGCGCAAGGTGCGAAACCGGGTCTTGGCGGGCATTTGTTGGCGGATAAGGTGACGTCGGAGGTTGCGAAGATGCGGGAGTCCTCGATGTTTACTAGTCTTTACTCGCCGTTTCCATTCCACAGCGTCTATTCAGTGGAGGATCACAAGAAACATGTTGACTGGATCAAGACAGTGAATCCCCGCGCGCTTGTATCGGTGAAAGTGTCGACCCCGACGGATGTGGACATGGTGGCGATTGGGAGCTACTATGCTGGCGCGAACATCATCCATATCGACGGTGGCTATGGTGGGACGGGGGCGGCGCCGGAGATTGCGAAGAAGAACATCGCAATGCCGATAGAGTATGCTATTCCAAAGGTTCACGATTATCTAGTATCTGAAGGGGTTCGGGATGATATTGTCCTCATAGCGAGTGGGGGTATCAGAACTGCCGACGATATCGCGAAATCTATTGCGTTAGGTGCTGACGGTTGTGTGGTTGCGACCGCGGAAGCGGTTGCTGTTGGCTGTACTCACTGTGGGAACTGTGAGAGGGGACGCGGATGCCAAGTCGGGATTACGACTACGGACCCTGAATTGTCCCAATTCATCGAGCCTGAATGGGGAGAGACGAGAATTGTCAATCTCTACACTGCTTGGACGAAACGGCTGAGATCGATTCTAGCAGGTTTCGGATTGAAGAGTGTCCGAGACCTCCGGGGAAGAAGGGACTTGCTGGTGAGGTACAAGTGAGAGAATTGACTGGACAGCGGATTATTGATTCGAGAAGATCACTCCCGGTAGATAGGGTCAAGGTCGGCAAGCAGGAGGCGGA
>VBAX01000066.1 GCA_005883075.1 Candidatus Bathyarchaeota archaeon
ATATTCTCCAGCGTGGGAGTTGTGGCGTTCCTGATCGAGTCCCTAGCTCCGATGGGATTGCTGCCCGTTGGGGGTGTGTTGGAGACTGTGGGTGCGTCATTCCTCTTCCTCGGACTGAGGAAGAATTTCCTCTTCTGGGCGAGCAAAGACCACTTCGCCTGACCAGTCGCCTCCCCATTCCCTCTCTTTTGTAATAGAACAGTTTTTCCTAGGCATGCTGGAAATTTCCGTCAAAAGGTAGACTCCGCGCATATAACCACCGTAGAGCTTTTTTCACGAGAAAAGTAGGAGACAATTATATCCAGGAGACATAGCTGAAACTAAACAGAAGCAAAGCTTGGGGCTCGAAAGAATCGTCAACTCTTGAGAAACTACAGATCGTCGCTGAAAAGATACAGGCTTCTCGTAGCGAACCGCAACCCTTCAAGGATAATTCTGTCAATGGTTCGCTCGTGCTCGTAACACCTGAAAGGATCGACGAGCTTTCGGACCTCGCCGCGACTAATACCGTCGAAGGAATGATTGCGCAAGATCGACAGGACTTTGAGACAGCTTGCTTCCACTTTTCACTTGCGTTGAGACCAGTTTTCCCAGAATATGATGGCGAGCGGATCTTCAAAGCTGCTGAAGCCTATACCAACGCTCTTTTTGCTCAGAGTAAATTGAAGGACGATAAGTCTCTGTCGAGGGAAGAAACTCTACATGACGACAGGTGGGAGCCGGTGAGATCTGACATGCTCAGGATGTGCGACATGCTTGACATGCCCAAGTCGTACGCGACGGAAACCGTTGAATGGTTCAGGTATCATGGCATTAGAGACGATGCCTATGTGAAGCATCTCTTAGAGACTCACCGAGTGTTCCTAAAGCGCGTGTTGGGGAATGATCGTTTCTATCGAGAACTCTCTGGTCTCTATCTTACCGCTGTTGCACTGCACGACAAGCACGAGAAACAAATGGTCACTCTGGGCAAAGAGCTGATGCGCATGTACTTCGGCATTATTTTCCGCGAAAAGTACGGTCCCAGCCGAAACTGACTATTGCACTGTCAGGCTCAGTTTCTTTCTAATTTCAGGAATACGCGCTCCTGGCCTGGAGACTAGTTCGAGATCGAAGAGGTTCTCGAACATGGAAACCGTTTTCGGGTCGTGCGCGGGATAGTTTAGAAGAAAGACGCCTGTGATCCTGCTCGAGACCATTAACTCGAGTCCTTGACGAACGAATGAGTGCGCCCTCTCCGTTCCGAGGGTGAAGATTTGGTGGGAAATGTTGTCGAAGATTATGGTGAAAGGTGTTGCCGCGTACGCTTCGATCGTTTTGTTCATCGAGTCGAGAATGAGCGAGCTGTCGAATGCAGGTATGAGAACTACGTTCTCGCTCTCGACCTTTGGATAGGATACTCTTGATGTTAAGACGAACATCTTCAACCCTAGCTCATCCTCCATGGCCGAATAAATTGGGCTGTCCTTTCTGGTGAATAGAATCACTCTCTCGAAATTGGAAGCGGCTTCTGTGGCCAAGGTTCTGAGTATCTTTTCATAACCCGAGAGAGGGTCGTATTCCAGCAGAATTTTCCGTCCCGCGACTTCATCGTGAGAGAGTCCAACTGTGCGGGAGAATATGTCGGTCGACTCAGTTAGGTCGATGACAGGGACCTTCGATTTCAGAAGGTCAAGGGTTGCTTTCTCGTCCTTGAAGGCGCGGTCGGCAAAAGTCATCATTACTTGGGCGAAGTGGTCTGAAGTGGCCCATCTGGGGTCTGCGATGTGGTTGACGAATTTCTGGTATGGGCGTTTGGTATTATCGCCATAGTCTATGACGATCCTTAGCCCATTCTTGCCTAAGGCTCTGGTCTCATTGGCTAGTTCTTGACACTGCCCGATTGCTGCTTCTTCGTCGAGAAGGTTTTCGCCTTGGTAGAGACTATCAATAGATGGTAGTCGAAGGTTCCCTTTGGTCAAGTTATACTTTACGTCAACCGCATTTCTTGAAAGCTCCTCTCGGGCGGTCGCCTCGTCGTTAGAGTGATAATAGATGACCCGGTTCTGTTGGTTGACTCCCTCATTGACAAACCGGGCAATTGGCGTAATTTTCGCATCATCATTTCCGTAGATTAGAACTATTTGATCGCCTCTCATTAAGGCTGGATTCGGGCCCAAGGAAGGCACCAGTCCGAGGAATGCCCTGAGAAAAGTCGGTCTCTTGAAAGCAGTGACTGCCACGACGAGAAGAATTACACAAACCAGATGCACTAAACCTAGTAAGCTGTATCCAAAACTTGCTGAAGCATATCCAAAAAGCAATAATGTTGCGGTCGCTGCGAAACATCTTGCGATGACCCTAAGGGCACCTCTGACGTCGCGGTCTCTGAGTTGCGATCTAAGTCGAGACAAGACCACGAATGAATACAGCGTGAAGGCCACGATTACGACAGCGGCAACGCTGAGTAGGAAAGAACTTAGACCGACCGCTTCAGCGTAGGTGTTATCAAAGACATAGAGTGCCTGTCGGCTAGAGCTCGGATCTATAGACGTCGGATCCGCGATAGTCAGTATGACCAAGAATACCATAGGAACCAAGTAGAGAAGGTAAGCAAGGTGCATTGGCTTCCGGGGATTAGCAAGCGCGGAACGTAGTGAGAATTTCTCGGGATAGAAGTACAGCTTGGTTACCAATAATCCCCATAGTGTTGCTATGACCGCTGCCGCGGCGGCGAAGGCTTGAGTGGTAAGCCTGATCAGGTATGCTTCAGGGTAAAACACGAGGACTAGTTGCGAGATTGGAAATGCGTTGAAAAAAGCGTAGATGGCTAGGAAATAGGTCTTGTACGGTCGGAAGTAGGAGAGCGGCTCTCTGGCAATAACTAAAATCATCAGAGCGTCTACTATGATTGTTCCAATGTTTAGGGTCGCGGCTACGTAAGGTTCCGTTTTTTCCAGCCCTCTAGGCTTGACCTACGCCAGCGTCTACGCTGGCTCAACACCCTCCTATTGCAAAAGCCTAGGCGGGGGCGGATCTGGGTTTAGATTCGTGTTACCAGAGAAGAACCTGTGAAGTGACTGTTACGCGACGTCAGGTAGGCCAAGAGATTTGGCCGCAGCCTTGAGATCTCTCATCCTGCTTCGTATGGTAACCTCGGAGACACCCGCTGCTTTTGCGAGGTCTCTCTGCATAACCATCGAGCCCCTTATTCTAGCTGCGAGGTCCAGCGCGGCCGCTGCCAAGCCATCGGGGTCCTTTCCAACGTTGACCCTTAGGCGGATTGCCTCGCGAAGAATCTTCCCCGCTAGCATCTCAGTTTGAGAGTCCGCTCCTGCTCGAGACGCTATTTTCGAGACCCGTTTCAATGGATCTTCAATAGCCATGGTCACGTCGAGAGACCGGACAAGGGCCCTGTAGTAGTGGGCCAGCAGTTTCCTGCTCATGCCTGATGCTTTCGCGATCTCGCTCAAAGAGCGAGGCACATCAGTTAATCGGCAGGCAGCATAGGTTGAAGCTGCAACCATTCCGTTGATCGGTCGGCCTCTGACGAGACCCTTGTTGAGCGCTCTCCGGTACATCAGCGCGGCTCGCTCAGTGACAACCTCTGGTAGGTTCAGTCGTCCCGCCAATCCTCGGAGCTGACTCATTGCCCGGGACAGATTTCTGGCAGTCGATGATCCAGCAGACGCGCGAAGTTGAGTCCTTCGCAACCGCCATAATTGCAACCTCTCGTCGGCGCTAAGCGATCTGTTAGATGCTTGAGCCCTAGAGATTATCGTTGAGAGGTTCTTGTCAAACGCCGAGAATCTTCCCGGGGGTCCTGACTGGCTCTCAAGCAGTCCCTCCTCGGTTCGTCTGGGAACCGGTGCTACGTACTGTTCGGAAGGATCTGATAAGACGAAACCGCAATTGGTGCATATGACCTCGCCTGTTTCGGCATCTCGAACCAGGCTTGGGCTGCCACAGTTGGGGCAGACGTAGTGTCCGACCTCGTCTCGAGGTCGTGTCTTCCTGCGACTCATCACCGAGCCCCCAACGGGATAGGTGGTCTGCGGGGTCCGGGCTGGGTTAAGCTGGTTATCTTTTTCCGGTGAGACCGTGGAAGTGCCTGCCAACTGTACTCATATAGGTGTCGGGGGCAACAAATGAAGCTTGTTACTCCTTTCAAAAAGTCGATAAAAATGGCCCCCGAATACGTCCCCGGCAAATGCAATATCGGCGCCCGAGGACGGGCCATACGACTAGCCACAGGACTAGGGATAATAGCTGTATTTGTCGGGCTCGACGTTCTTGCTCTAAGGTTGGTTTTCGCCCCTTTTCGACTCTTACTGGTTATACCCTTCTATCTTGGACTGCTGTCAGCCCTCGAAGGAACCATGTCGTTCTGCGTACTTCACGCCACTAGGGGCACCTATGATCTCCACGAGCCAACCGGTATGGCCTTTGGCAGTTCTGGTACCAAAATGGACGTAGGGTCTGACGAGTGGAAGAAACTGGATCGCCGTAAGGCTAGGTTAATGCACCTAGAGGCGGTACTGGGGGCCCTAGTATTAGCTGGGCTACTCGCCCTTGCCTAGCTGGCCACTTGTCAGCTGCGGCTTTCTCCGGGACTTTTGAACGGAGAATCGAGAAAGGTCGAAGCTGGGATCTATGTCCAGAACCAGCTCAGCTAACAACTTACCTATGAGAGGTGCGAACTTGAATCCGTGACCCGAGAAGCCGTACCCATAGACAATGTCCCGATGGTCAGGGTCCCGGTCTATGACGAAGTCAGAATTCTCCGTCATGTCATAGAGGCACACTTTTGTCTGGACCACCTCTCCCTCGGCTAGGTCGGGGACAAACTTGCGGCACGCATCCCTACACTGTTCTATTTGCTCCTGGTCCACCGATCTTCTAGCGGTTTCAGGGTCGACAGGGTCGATGAGTTCTTTGTTAGAAATCTTGACTCCGTTGATACCGGCAGCTGGAAGACCATAGTGGTAGTCTGTAAAGAAGACTGGACAAGAGCTGGGCCTGAACCTCTCGAGGTCCCGAGAGGGTTTGAGATAGACGAGTTGCTGTCTAGTCGGCGTCATTCCCGTAAGCCCATCTTTCAGGAAACCGTTAGACCAGGGTCCTACTGTCACGACCAATTTCTTTGCTCGGATTGTCTGCCCCTCCGCTGTCTCTATTTCGAGGCCAGACTTGTCCTGAACCTTGGTGACATGTTTTTCCAGAATCTTCACCCCGCGGCGGCCAGCCTCGGAGGCAAAAGTTTCCAGACTCTTCGCTGCTAAGAGAACTCCTCCGTGAGGGTCGAAGAATGCTCTCCCCGCTTGGAACTGGGGAAAGCGCTTCTTCAGCTCTGGGCCATTGTAGATGTGGGCGCCGAGCTCTAGCTTGGTCAGCATTCTGAAGCTTGATTCATTGAACCTGTTGGCATGTTCATCATCGCCCTCTAACATCAACAAGCCTGCAGGAATCAGCAACTCCTGACTCGTTTCTTTTTCCAGTTCCTTCCAGAGTCTCAGGCTCTCAACTGCCATCTCGGTGTAGAACTGATCTCCCCCATATGCGAAACGGAAGACCCTGTTGACATCGTTGGAGCTGCAGTATTCGTTCCCGAGACCATATCGATCAAGCAACACGATCTTTCTGTCGGACATGCGGCTGATTGAATATGCAGTTGCAGCCCCCATCACCCCTCCACCGACGATGCAAACATCAGTTTCTATCGGCAAGCTCTAATCCTAAGATGACACTTTGTTAGGAGCGGAGTTTTGGAGAAAGTCTTTCTTTTCAAACGTGGACAGTATCGTCCTAGCTATTTCTGTTGGAGCGACTCGAACTCCGCGTGATACACATGCTTTCCCGTTATGAGTAGGTCGAAACGAGAATGGAGTTTTTCAAGATGAGGATTTTTGGCCACCGTTGCATGGACATCTTTCATGTGGGAGGCGTCTTTGAAGCGAGCAATCTCGACCCAAAGATCTTCCTCCTCGGACATCCCGATCGCTGGAGGAAGACTCATCGATCCGAACTTTCCTTCCATCTCCCTGGGCTGAAGAAGCTCCTCAGAGAGCGCACCTGAGTCCAGGAATAATCGCATTATTGGCTTCAAGGCTTGGACGAAGGCTTCCGCTTTCCTCTTCGGGACTCGATAGAGAAAGACGGAGCAGTAGACCATCGACGTGGAGCTTCTTCCTGTTGATGGCTTATTTAGACTCCGCCCAGCGCCGATCATGTAGGAATCCTTACTAGCATCGACGTGCAAGTCCGCGTTATGAGAAAGGGGCCTTCCGCTAGAGCCTCCGGCTTTACCGAATCCGTCATCCGGGAAATGACTAGGCTTTGCCAAGCTTACGGGGCGGTCAATCTTGCGCAAGGTTTTCCTGACTTCGACCCTCCAGTCAGCATCAAAAGGGCGGCCGCGACCGCGATCTCCAAGGGATACAATCAGTACTCCACTACGTACGGGGCCCTACGTCTGAGGAAAGCCATCGCCCGCAAGATGAGAGCCTACAACCACATTCACTGCAACGTAGACGAGATCACGGTGACATGTGGTACAACGGAAGGCATGATCGCCTCGGAGCTAGCATTGTTGGATCGTGGAGACGAGGTGGTGATCTTTGAGCCGTTTTACGAGAACTACGGTCCCGATGCTATTCTCTCGGGGGCAAAATGCCGGTACGTGAAATTGCGTGAGCCAGACTTCCGGATAGAAGAAGAAACTCTCAAGAAAGCATTCAATCGCAAGACCAAGGCCGTCATAATCAACACACCCCACAATCCCACGGGACGAGTTCTTTCGAGTCAGGAACTAGGACTGGTACGAGATCTCTGCCAAGATTACGACTCCTATGCAATCACCGACGAGATCTACGAGCACATCCTATACGATGCACACAAACACCTGAGCATCGGAAGCCTCTCTGGGATGGAGGACCGAACCATCACCATCTCAGGATTTTCCAAGACCTACAGCGTGACCGGCTGGCGCGTTGGATACGTGGTCGCTCCAAAGCCCCTCACCTCGGCGATACGAAAAGTACACGATTTCCTCACCGTATGCGCCCCAACACCGCTACAGGAAGCGTGCACAGTCGCTCTCCAGCTTCCAGAATCTTACTATGAACATCTAAGAGAAAACTATCGCAAGGGCAGAGAAATCTTGGTTGAGTCGTTGAAGAATGCAGGATTCGGCGTGTTCAAACCGGAAGGGGCCTATTATGTCTGGACCACAACAAATAGCACAGGGTTCAGGGATGACCGAAAGCTGGCCCTGCACCTTATCACTAAGATAGGAGTCGGCGGCGTTCCAGGTTCGAGCTTCTTCCACAATCCATCTAATGGGAGGCTACGATTCAGGTTTTCGTTCTCAAAGAAACCAGAGACGATTCATCGAGCAATCAAGAGACTGGAAAAATTCTCGCCCGGACACCCGGTCCCGCACTCGAATCGCGGCTTCCCACATAGGCTGGCTGTAACAGCAAACCTCTAGCCAATGCTACCTCTTTATCTGCTCTAGGCCTGCGAGTGGCTAGAGTGATTTGGAGCCGAGAGCCGCAAACAGGGAGGGTGAGAATTGATCAGGGGGCTTCACGCACTACTCTATACGCCTAAGCCAGAGGAATCGCGGACGTTTATTCGGGACAAACTCAGGTTCCCTTTCACCGATACGGGCGAAGGCTGGCTAATCTTTGACATGCCGGAAGCCGATCTAGGCTGTCATCCATCAGAGAGAGTATTCCATTCAATTTCCTTCTATTGCGATGACATCATGAAAACGGTTAAAGAACTGAAATCTCGGGGTGTCGAGTTCACATCAGGTGTCACCGATGAGGGCTGGGGATTGCTGACGCACTTTCGAATGCCCGGCGACATGGAGGTGGAATTGTACCAGCCCAAGTACGAGAAGCGCGCTCGAAACAAACCACCCAGGGCACGTGCATCGCAGAGAAGAAAAACAAAGATGGGTCGAAAGTAGGCGAACTTGGTGGGCCGGGGGAGATTTGAACTCCCGACCCTACGGCCCCCCCATGTGAGGGTTTCCGCGTGTAAGGCGGACGTTCTATCCGGAGAGTCAACGCTCCTAACCAGGCTGAACTACCGGCCCAAACCAGGATGAGGCAAACAGCGTCCGAGTAGATTACGATTTAGGTAGAGATTACCATTCATCGATCATCAAGGGAGCTTGCACTTTTATACCCGACACACTCATTTCTCTTTCTGGACATTTATGGCGGGGAAGGAACCGTTCGTCTATATCGACGGTGAATACCATCCCAAAGGCGAAGCCAAGATCTCAGTCTACGACCACGGGCTTCTATACGGAGACGGGGTGTTCGAAGGCATCCGCGCATACAACGGCACCGTCTTCCGGCTACGCGAACACATAGAGCGATTATTCGAAGGACTACGAGTCATCAGAGTCAGCATCCCCCTCACCAAAGAGCAGGTCATGAACGCTATCGTAGAAACCCTACGACGAAACAACCTGTCTGACGCGTACATACGCCTCGTAATCACACGGGGCCGCGGAAACCTCGGACTCGACCCGCGAAGCTGCCCGAAGCCCTCCATCATTATCATGACTGAGCCGGTACTTCCGGCCCACGGCAAGGAAGCGAGGGAGAAAGGTGTCACTGCTGTCATATCCAGCCTAAGACGTGACATGGTTGATGGGACAAGTCACGAGGTCAAGTCTCTAAACTATATCCAGAGTGTTCTTTCCAAGTTCCAGGCAATAGACTCAGGCGCCGACGAAGTCGTAATGCTCGACCATAGAGGAATGGTCTCCGAGTTCCACGGCTCAAACCTCTTTATCGTCAAACAGGGAATAATCCATACGCCCACATCAGCCGCAGGAATTCTGCACGGAGTAACCAGAGCCCGCGTTATGAAACTCGCCGAGGAGCTGGGATACGAGGTGCGAGAGAGAGACATTACTCCTTACGAGCTCATGACCGCTGACGAGGCCTTCCTAACCGGAACTATGGCAGAAGTCGTTCCCGTAGTCAAGATTCACGGAGTGCCAATAGCAGAGCGCAAACCGGGACCGGTAACCAAGGAGGTTATCAGAGGGTTCCAGAGAATAATCCAGGACCCGAAGGAAGGCGTTCCGATCAGAGAGGCAATTTCTATCCCGGCCAAAACGAGAAATTAAGACGCCCTGGGTCTAAACACTTCATGTGAGTAAACGCGCTGCATTGGAGGTTTTGGCCGCTCTTGGCCTGGGCCTTGGCCTGGGACTATTTGTTGCGGGGTTGTTGGTTCTTCAAGGTGGCAAAGTACGCGCAGACCCGGGGCTTGATTGAGGCCCACTAGACCCTAACTTCCTGCCTAGAATGTTCAGATGGTATAGGATATAGACCACTAGTCCTCCGACCGCGTCCATAGCCACGGCGCCAGCGACAAGTGTAATGTCGTTGACTACCCCAGCCTCAAGATATGCTGCCCACTGTTGAACTGCACCCCACATCGATCCCACCGCGACCGCGACGCCGATTGCCAAAATGGCCTTCTTCTCTGGAGGAAGTTTCACTTTCATGGTGAGCACCCAGCTCGATACTACGATGGCCCAGACGAGATGGAGCAATAAGGTGAAGGGAGTGATGTTGAAGGGGTCGAGGAGGTTGAGAACAAGTCCGATTCCAGATATGAGGAGAGCGCTGGAGGATGAGACGAGAGTTATGCTAAGCCATCTGGGAGTCGTGTCGAGCAAACGCTGAGCCGTGAAGGTCATTTACTATCCCTCACGCTTCTTCGCCACGACTGCCGGTGAGTGGTGAAGATGGAATGGTAATGAGAAGCTGATCTTATGTTGCTTCAGGAACAAACTCAAACGTGGCCAGTGCTGTACCGCGACAACGCTTCCTATTATTCCACCTGATAAAGAAAGAATCGCGTAGGTGGCCGTCAGAATTCCGACCGCGGTCTGGAAGGCGACGGACCAGAGGCCACTAGGAAGGCTCAGAAGATTTGTCGCGACCCAGAGCCCGATACTTGCCAGTCCGCCTAGAGTACCTGCGAAGAATCCTGCGAGCGCTCCCTTCCACGGTCCCTGTTTGATGATGACACCTGCAACCAGCCCTGCAACAAAGGGTCCTATCTCAGGCAGGGCAACTCCGATGATCAGGTTGATGAGGAATCCCACTCCTATAGCCAGCAAGAGATCGCCCTTGGTATCAGGATGGGAGTCGGGGCTTAGTCTACCCATTGCACGCTCGTCCTTAATCTCAAGGACACTGCGGACCCTTTCGGGATATGTTGCTCGTAACCTCAAGGAAACCCATATGGTTACATTCAGACGCGAATTCTCGCCTGAGAACGTTGAAGGGCGCAATCTTCGACTGGGACGGAACTCTCGCCCAGATCGACGACCGCGAGTTCTACTGTATCAACCAAACCCTCACCGCTCATCACTCAAAGCCCATCGATCTGGGGTTTCTTATCAAGAACTACTACCAGCGAGCCTACGAGAACGGCACGGGGCCGCGAATGGTACTGGAGACCGCACTATCACGTGATGATGGTGCCCGAATCGATGAAGCCTACGAGACCTATCGAAAACTGTTCCGGGATACGGTGAACAAGGCGAAGCTTCAGAGCGGCGCACTCGAACTCTTGTCCACGCTGAAAGCCCGTGGGTTCAAACTCGGAATTGCCACAATGCGATTCACGAGATCCGTGGTAGCAGAAGAGCTGGACCTGCTGAAAGTCAGCCCACTAGTCGATGTGCTGTTCACCCGAGAAGATCTCGGCCCTGGACGTGGATTGGAGTCGCTGGAGGAGGTCGTTGATAAAAGAAAGCAGCTAGTAATAAGGGCGTTGGATCGGTTGAGGCTTCGGGTCGAGGACGCGTTTCTTGTCGGCGATTCCTGGTGGGATGTCAGGGCGGGGAAGAAGCTTGGAATACGGACGGTCTTGGTGCGAACCGGATTCGCCCGCTACAACGACTTTTCAAAAGAAAACCCCGACGTGACGATCAATTCGCTTGTAGAGTTGGAGAATAGGTTAGAATCCAAAGGTTGGAACCTATAGGCCTCCGCTTGGGGACGAGCTGTAACCCCGCTTGAGATACCTATCAAGGGTCTTACGGGTGAACGAGTCTAGTTTGAGATTGTATGCTGCCCCAGGATAGACCCAGGTGTAATCCTGTATTTCGTTCTGGTCAAGTTTCACCTGTTGATCTTTGGACTTGCAGTAAAAGTCGATGAAGATGAAATGTTTTTTCTTGTAGAACTCGGGCGCGAAAATAGCCTCTTGTGCAAGAAGCATCTCTACTACTTCCACATCCAGTCCGACCTCCTCCTTGACCTCCCTCCTTACCGCGTCAGCCATGCTCTCTCCAACTTCGATATGCCCACCCGGGAGAGTGTACTTGTCAAACCACTTGTGAGACCTTGCCAAGAGGATCTTGCCCTGTTGGTTGACGATCAGGGCTCCCACCGTTGGTTCAGGGAACACCTGCTTGGCCGGCGCTGTAGAAATCGATGGTTGCTGGTTTGAGTAGGTCAATTGAGATCAGTTGTCGCGATCGGTTCTACTCCCCTCTTCTCAAGCTCGCGGAGGAGCCTGTTTATTCCGAGCCAGTCACTCGCGATATGCCCTAGAACGATCAAGTTTCCAGAGGTTTCATTGGCGAGCCTCGTAAGATCCGGTTCCGCGATGTGAATGTAGGACAACGTGCCTATTCCGTTTTGGAAATATGTCCTGGCAACCTCGTATCCCCCGTTAGTATACGCAGCATGGCTGATCATTATCTTCCCTGTTTTGTTCTTTGGAGAGCCTAACCGTACTTCGATCTTGGATGCAGCTTTTCGAAACTCGGGAAAACCGACAATTCTGGAGACAACATCCTTCACTGCCGAATTTTCGTCAACACCTTTCAAAGCATTCTGAATCATCGTCCGACCTATCTCATCACAAGGGCTGTGAATTGACACCAGCGGCATTCGAAGCTTCCTGGCGGCACTTGGCGTCTGATCATAATTGTCGGGATGATGCTGGAGTTCTAGGAGTCGCAATTTGGGCTGAACAGCTTTCCGTGCCGTGTCTTCTGGCACGCCGGCCTCTTTCAACTGGTCAATGTGCCGTAGGAATACCTTGTAGCCATCTATCCGTGCTTTGCCTCCCGCGGGATGGTGCGCTATTACAGCGTCGCATCCAAGGTTGCGGGCTAGTAGGAGTTCGGCGATTCCGACATCGATTGCGATCAGAACTTTTCGGATCCGTCGTCCTTTAACATGGACCTCGCTGTCGGCAGGGATGTTCTTGAATCCGGCTAGTTTCAGCGATGTCCGCATTATCTGCTGAGTGTCCATCAAGAGCAGTCACGCCTAGACGATTGGAGGAGTTATGCCCTTCCGCCTTTGGTCATCTTCTTGAGATCTAGGATTTCGTCGAGTTTTTCCTTTGGGAGAATTTTTTCTTCTAGAATCACTTGTCGTACCGATTTGTTCTCAGCTATAGCTTTCTTGGCAACCTTAGCCGCATTATCGTAGCCGATGTGTGGTGTTATTGCTGTTACAACCATCAAGCTTCTGTCCGCGTAATTGTAACAACGTTCGCGGTCCGCTGTGATTCCTGAGATACACTTCTCGCCTAGAACCCTAGAGCCGTTTGCTAGGATCTCTATTGACTGGAGGAGGTCGTAGGCGATGACAGGCATCATGATGTTGAGTTCCAGCTGGCCGAGTGAGCCGCAGACGGTGATAGCTGCATCATTTCCTATGACCTGAGCGGCGATCAGGTTGACGGCTTCGGGAATGACCGGGTTGACCTTTCCCGGCATTATGCTGGACCCAGGCTCTGTTGCAGGTATGTCGATTTCCCCTAGCCCGGTGCGCGGGCCTGAGTTGAGCAGCCGGAGATCGTTGGCGATTTTCATCAGGCTGGCGGCTATGGTCTTGAGAAGCCCGCTCGCCTCGACACACGCGTCCTTTCCCTGCATCGATTCGAACGCGTTCTCAGCTTTCTTGAAGTTGAGGCCAGTAAGTCTGTTAACTTCTCTTATTGCTAGCTCGGCATATTTGGGGTGCGCGTTCAGACCTGTTCCGGTCGCAGTTCCACCGAGCGGGAGTTCTAACAAAGTATCCCGGGCAAGTTCTGCTCGTTTAATACCGTGTCGTATCATACTAGAGTAAGCACTGAACTCCTGACCGAGTGTCACTGGTACCGCGTCTTGGAGATGAGTTCGACCAGCCTTGACGACATCATCGAACTCGATTGTCTTTTGTTCGAGTGCCTTGGCGAGTAATTGTAATGCAGGAATTAGTTTCCTCCCTATCGCTTCGGCTGAAGAGACGTGTATGGCGGTAGGGAAGACGTCGTTTGTCGATTGACACATATTCACGTGGTCGTTTGGATGAACGAGCTTCTTGTCTCCACGCTTTCCCCCTAGGAGCTCGATAGCGCGGTTTGCAATCACCTCGTTAGCATTCATGTTGGTCGAGGTGCCGCTGCCAGTCTGGAAGACGTCAACCACAAACTGATCATAGAGCGAGCCCTCCATGACTTCCTTGGCCGCCGAGACAATAGCCTCGCCTTTTTTCGGCTCCAAGAGCCCGAGCTGAATATTCGCCCTCGCCGCGGCCAGTTTGACAAGAGCCATTGCTCGTATGAACTCTTTCGGTAGGCGGATCCCTGAGATTGGGAAGTTTTCTACAGCTCTCTGTGTCTGTGCTCCATAGTACGCGGAGTTGGGGACTTTGACCTCTCCCATTGTATCACTCTCGACCCGATACTCTTCGACAGTTACCATTGCTAAAGTTGACCATCGACTGAAGGGATTCGGCGGGCTAAAAAAGACTCTCTATCGATCCAAGGAACAGTACATCAAAACAGCTCGACGAATGAGCAGTAAGCGAAATAGTTTCGCTCCTCTCTACGGTCTAAACACAAGTGCTCTCCCAACTGGTGCGAATTGTTTTCGGTAAGGAAGATTCGGCAGAACGGCATTGTTCTACGTAAACAGATCGAAGAGGTTACATCTCTTCTCAAGCAAATAGATCGGGACAGGAAGGCCCTCCTTCACAACAATAACCATTAGGTCTTAGCGAGAGATCGAGGCTACGATTTCTCGGTGCTCGCTGTAACATTTACATTCCCGATCCGTGTCGCTCGGAGCACTTTAGGGATCTCACCGTGAGGCTAGTTAGATTTCAGCAGAAAATGGGAGAGAACAGAATTGGGGTCATCGTAGGCGCGAACCATGTCGCGGAGATAACGGGGGCAAAGTTCACCTCGGAGCCACTTCTCGACTTTCTTAGGGACCCCAAGGCGGAATCCAAATCTCGGATAGCAGCGGACTCTGCAAAGAAGCGCTTCGACGAGGACAAGCAAGACACGAGAGGGTTTTTGAGCCTTGACTCTATTAGGGTCCTACCGCCGATAGCGCATCCAACCAAGATTATCTGCATGGGAGGTAACTTCTCAGACCACTTAGCTGAAGGAAGCAGTTCGCTTCCGTCTTTTCCGGTATCTTTTCTCAAGGCGCCCACGTCTCTTGTTGGTCACCGTGCGCCGGTAATCTATCCTAGGAGAGTCAAGCTTCTCGATTATGAGGTCGAGCTCGCCACGGTTATCGGGAAAGAGTGTAAGGATGTTCCGAGGAAGGATGCTCTTGACTACGTGGCAGGTTTCTCCGTGTTCAACGACATAAGTGCTAGAGATATTCAGTTTGCCGAAATGAAACGGGGTTTCTGTAACCTCGGCAAGAACTTCGACACCTTCGGTCCTATGGGTCCCTGCTTAGTAACTCCAGACCAGGCGGGAAATCCCGACAATCTTGGGATGGAACTCCGGGTCAATGGGCAAACCCGTCAACTATCAAGCACCAAGAAAATGGTGTTCAAAGTTCGAGAGCTGATCGAGTTCTTCTCATCCATGACCTTGGAACCCGGTGATATCATAACGTCTGGGACTCCGTCCGGTGTCGCGATCTACCGGAAGCCGGACAAAGAACCCTACCTTCTCAGACCTGGCGACTCAATCGAGGCCAAGATCGAAAACTTGGGAAGGCTCCAGAATACTGTGGTGGATATGCAACCACTGTACTCGACTTCCAAGAAGTAGCACGAGCCCAGAGCAGACCACAGCGATGAGATTGTGGGAGAACCTCGCCGCTGAGTACCTTTTCAATTCTGCGACCAAAGGAGTTGTCTCAGGTGCGTTTGTCATGATGCGGGACCCCTAGTGCAGATATGGAAAATCGGGATTGAAGAATCAATACGCTGATGTCACCATATATCGAGTATAGCTCACGAAGTAGGCTAAAGTGTTCGGATGTGGTCAGTTCTAGGACTCTGTGGACTGACCGTTCAAATATTTCAGGCGGGAACTGCCATAACAGGAGAAAAAGGAATGACAAAGGCACTCGTGAACAACAAGGCCCGAATTCTCTGCTTCACACTGCTCGTTCTAGCTCTCACATGGACTGCCGTCGCGTCACAGCTGGCCACCTCCGCAGCATCCACGATGGCTGCTGGTACCGGCGCCTACTTCGATCATATCGTGATTATCGTTATGGAGGATCATGGCATCAACCAGATTTGCGCACAAAATCCGCCCCCTTGTTTGAGCACTAACGGGGACCCTTACACTGCTGGACTGGCAAACTCGTATGGCATCGGATCCCATTATACCGGTGTCTCGCACTTCAGCCAGGCTGACTACATAGCCCTCTTAGGCGGAGACACTTATGGTTGCGTCAGCTATCCATGCACGCCATCGCCACATGCGAACCTCGTAGATAGTTTGGAGGCAGCAGGGTTGACATGGAGGGGCTATATGGAGAACCAAGCGGTCGCAAGCGGTTGCGACACTAACTACAACCAACCCTATACTCCAGAACATAATCCGTTTGTCTTCTTCACCGACATTGCATCAAACACCGCCCGATGTTCTAACGTAGTCCTGGCCAATCCGAGCGGCTGCGCCGTGACTGATTGCACTCTCATCAACGACCTCAACTCAGGGTCCGCGCCGAACTTCATGTGGCTCACACCGAACAACTGCGACAACATGCACGGCTATACGGGCGGTTGCTCCGCCTCCATACCTTTTGGGGACGCCTATCTCAGCGGTCTCGTCCCGAAGATCCTTAACAGCACGACATTCACTACACAGAGAGCCGCGCTATTCGTCGTCTTTGACGAAGGGAACGGGTATTGCCCTCTCAATAACAGCTCTGAGGACTGCGTTTACGCCGTCTGGGCTGGTCGAGGAACAAAGAACAGCTTTGTTACAACCAATCCCTACAACCACTACTCATTCACCCGCACCGTAGAGACGAATTGGAACCTTGCTAGCCTGTCCACCAATGATGCAGCGGCCACTCCAATGACGGAATTCCTTGCATACAATCTGCCCTCGGTCAGCTTCACCTATACACCATCCAACCCTTACCCTCTACAGACAATCCAGTTCACTGCCACAGCGATAGGAGGAACTCAGCCGTATGTCTATGCTTGGGACTTTGGTGACGGGTCTACTGGTACCGGATCTACAACGAGTCACTCGTACCTACTACCAGGTACCTACACAGTGGTGGTAACTGTCACGGATGGTGCAGGGCAAAGTGCCTCGGCTTCGAACACGGTAACGGTCAGCATTATCCTGCCCCCACTACCATAGAAAGCAGACCACTCGAGGTCAATTTCTCCCCCTTTTTTTCATAACAAGGACTCATCCGAGACTTCCCCGTTTGGAGTTGGACGACCTCGGCGCGCGAGTCAGGTCCGCGCATGGTCAATACACGATCAGATCAGATTCCTATGAAAAGTACGCTGCACTAGAAAGCCCGAATCTTTTTCAACGCAACGTTCACGATCTGCCAATAGGGCCCGTAGCTCAGCCAGATCCGAGCCAAGGATCCTGAACAGGTAGAGCACCGGTAGAGCGGCGTTAGTGCTCTGGTGAGGCTTTTAGCCATCAGAGGGACACCCGGCTGTCCCGGGTTCAATTCCCGGCGGGCCCGCCATCAACGGGGAGTCTTTGGTCGTCGCTTTCCACTAGGATGGTTTAGTGGGAAGTGGTGGGAGGCGAGGTTTCTCCGGGCCTTCATATCGGATTAGATTCTTGGCCTCTAGGGTTTCCTGAAGCTTGTTTACAGCGATGTGCACTTGAATCTCTTTCTTAGCTCCGGTGCAGACAAGTTTGCCGCTTGCGAACACTAGAATCACCACCTTCGGTTCATCCATTCTGTAGATGAGTCCAGGAAATTGTTCCGGTTCATACATGGTTTTCTTCAAACCGTAAACCGCCTTTTCTAGGTCAATGTGGCCTCCTAGTCCGCACGATGCGACAATGTTCTGTATCATTATCTCCGGCCTGCCTAGGATAACGATCCCATCTCTCTTCAGTTCGTCAACGACTTTCAGCACTGCCTGGCGCGCTTGGCGTTCAGATTTTGCGCCGGTACATACCATTTTTCCGGAGCTGAAAATCAGGGTCGCGGTTTTTGGCTTCTTCAATCGATAGACGAGGCCTGGAAATTGTTCTGGCCGGTATTCGACCCCTGGAAAAACTCGGACGATTGCGTTGAGGTCTATTCTCTGCTTTAGAGTCGCCGAAGCAACTACGTTCTCGATATTGATGAAAGCCCTGTTTTTATCGGACAAATCGTTTCAACACCGATGTTTTGGAGCCCAAAGTTGTCCCGCCTTTAAAAGGAGGTCCCTTATATAGGGCGATTGGTAGTTTTCGGAATCCTTTGCCTTCAGCGTGAAAGGAGGCTCAGAGTTCTCGCGGGCACGCTCAGGGGATTTCTACCATTACTGAACCGTTCTGCTCTTTGACTTTGTACGTTGGGACTTTCAAGGTTGGAATAACGGTGAATGAGCCCGTCCGAACGTCAAACCTCCAGCCATGCCAAGGGCAGGTGATCGTGGAACCGTTGAGACTTCCTTCACCGAGGGGTCCTCCTCGGTGTAGGCAGACGTTCGCCAGGGCAAAATACTCGTCCTTGACTCGAAAGAGGGCTATGCTTCTTCCATCGACGTTCACAACTTTGCCGGACCCGTCTGTTAGGTCGCTTTTTTCCGCTACCCTGACGAACTTGGCCAAATTCTGATTCGTCTCCTTCTTATCCGATTTGGTGTTTTCCACTCACTTCCACCATTTCTCGGGGTTCCGAGGGCATGACTTTGGTTCTTGTGTAATTGGTCAGCCATTCCTCAAGGGCCCGGATCTGGGCGTTGTCCGTTCCAAGGGCTTCCAATTCTTCTTTCGTCAGTTTCACCGTTCTGAGAATTATGTCTTCTATGTGAGACGCGTGGACCCTCGTGGGTGGTTTGGGATAGATTTGTGAGAGGTACTCAAAATCCTCTTGAAGGTGTTCGATGAACAGGATAATGCTACTGGTGAGATGTGTGGTCTTGACATCCAGAACATTGTTGTAGACACCTAACAGCATTTCTAGGTCAGATTGTGCACCCTTCAACTTCTCGATGTGAAGAGAGAGGATTTCTTTTGACAGGGTCTTCTTCTCTCCCACCGCGGATGTAATGTCGATCACCAACGTGATGAGGAAGGTGGTGAGGAAACCGACCCCGAGCTTGGATCTCAATCTCTCTTTTGCTAGCTTCTCAACCGGTTCGAGCTTCTTCCTGTCATGCCTCGCTACTACCCGGTCAACTATCAGATAGGTCACGGGAATCGTCACTGCGAGTCCGATCAGGGCTGAGATTAGGCTCAGGTCAATATCGTCAAGAGTTATCACCAACGGCTGAACAATTAATCCGATCATCTCCAACAGAACCGTTTCCTAGGATTTTGCTCGTCCTAACAGGGTTTCTGCGTTGTCGTTGTTATTAGACAACGTTGCGACGTGCCTTTGCACTAAAGGCGGTCGCGTCAGCGATGCACCACGGCGTCATGTAGCTCTTTGGCGTATGGTTCGATTGTTCTAGGTCCAAAATCAAATGGCAAATCGGCGGCTTTGAATAATTCAGGCAATGGTTTCGATCCGCCAAGTGCGAGAGCCCGCTGGTAGGCTGAGATGGCGGCTCTTGGATCTTTGCGGTATCGTGTCCAGAGGCCAAGCGCGCCCATGAAAGCAATTCCGTACTCAATGTAGTAGAAGGGGACTTCGAACAGGTGTAATTGCCTCTGCCACTGGGATCGGAGGAATTCCTCGTGTCCGACCCAGCTCTCCGCTCCGCCAAACCTTTTCCTAAACCGGACCCATTGGTCCTGTCGATCTTCCCGGGTATGATTCGGGTTGGTGTATATCCAGTGTTGGAAGGCGTCGATGGTCGCGATCCAAGCGAGGAGCTTGACGATCGATGCTAGGTGTTCGCGTTTGGAGCGGGCAGCGTCTTCTTTGCTGTAGAATGTTCCTTCGAGATGCTCTCCTCCAATGATCTCCATTGCCTGGGAGGCCACTTCTGCAATTTCTAAGGGGACGTTCTCGCTCCTGTATTGGTAGGGGAATCGTTTGTCTCGCATTGCGAAGACGTGAAAGGCATGTCCTGATTCGTGTAGTAATGTCCACACGTCGCCATCGCGTCCGACCGCGTTCATGAATACGAAGGGCAATCGGATCTCTGACAGTTCCATGTTGTATCCTCCTGGCGCCTTTCCCTTCCTGCTCTCAAGATCTAGGAGATTCAGGCTCGCCATCCTTCTGAGTTTTGTGGCGAACTCGGGGTTGACCTTGTCAAACACCATGATGCACCCTTGTACCAGCTCGGATGAAGTTTTGAACGGGTGAAGTGCGGGACGACCTTTGGGGTCGACGGCTAGGTCCCAGGGTCGCAGTGGTTCAACTCTCAATCCCTGGCTTCTTTCTTTGTCGAGTTCGTGAATCAGCGGCACGATATGTTCTTCCACGGCTTCGTGGTAGCGGAAGCAATCCTCCGGGGTGTAGTCGAATCGTTCCTTCTTCCGGAAGATGTAGTCTCTGTAATTGTCAAAGCCCGCGTTTTCCGCGATTCTTTGGCGTAGGGCAATCAGCTGGTCATAGATCTGGTTCAGGGTGTCTTTGTCTTTCTGTCTGCGGGATTCGGCGAGGAGCCATGTTTTCTCTCGAACGCTACGGTCGGGTTCTTCTAAGAATCGTCCCATTTGTTGCATTGTCCTCTCGTGGCCTTCGTAGAGGACTGTCATCGCTCCTGTGGTTTTCTGAAATGATTGGGCGAGCTTTGTCTCTTCTTTTTCGAGTTCTACATTCTCTTCCCGGAAGAGGGCGACGTTGTTCTCCCTCTTCCTGTTGAGAACATAGTACTGCTCGAGGGGAAGGTTCTTCCGGGCAGGGGTGCCTAGATATTTGCGGTCGAGCTGGGAGAATCCTATTTTCGCCACGGGTTCTACGTTTTCGATAAAGAGTAGGTAGTCTTTCTCGCGGGCAGGGTCATCGGTTTGACATGTCATTCTCGCGTATCGAATGGATTGTTCTTCTGCCAAGGCTGACGCGAGTTCGGACTCGTCTTTGAGCCATTTCTCAAGGTCGGATGCTGAGTGAACCGTGCGATTTTGCAGATTTTGAAATAACTCCTTCAGTCCGTTCAGATCTGTGAGATCTATGTTGGTGGGAAGAAACTGGCGAGGGTATTCGCGTGGGAGGTGAGAGTAATCGAAGGACAATGGCGGTCTGGTCCAGCGTCGTTTGTTCTAGCCTAGGTAACATAGTTTGTCTTATTGATCGAGCCCATCCAATCTGATGGGTGACAGAAATGTCCTTGACCACAACCATCTTTAAACCATGAGAAATGCTACAAGAAAACGGGTGGAGCCTCGACGATCGTCAAACATCTTTCCGAAATTGTCCCGGAGAGGGTGGGCGACTTCAGACGGTGGTACCTGTCCAAGGCAGAGCAGGGTCATCAGCTTGCGATGAGATATGTGGAGCTCACCGGAATCGTTACTCCTCATACTCATGATGTCGAAGAGACAATCTTCTACATCGAAGGCAAAGGGTCTGCACGCATAGGCGAGAAAGAAGTCAAAGTAAAGCCGGGAACAATGATTGTGATACCGCCGGGGACGGTGCACAGCTCCATTCGAGAAGGATTCGAGCCCTTGCGCTATCTCGCCATTTTTGTGGGAAACCCTGACCTATAGTTTACACGAGCCGGTTAGACACTTGAGAGATACAGGAAACCGGCTTGAGATAGAGCAGTCAAAGATTGTTTCCCCCAAGGGCGGTCATTTCGGAATCGTCTATGCCTCGCTTCCCAACCCGGGTGAAAGTAAGACCTGCCTGATCATCGCGCATGGCGCGGGTGGACCAATGTACTCGCCGTTCATCACCTATTTCCATAAAGGCCTCGCCGAGAAGGGATACCTTACGGTAAAGTTCAACTTTCCGTACATGGAAGCTCGACGAAAGATCCCGGACAAGAGAGAGATCCTAGAGACTAGCTATCGACAAGTTATCGATGAGGTCAAGGCAAGTAAGTACCACCCTGAGCGCATCTTCGTAGGAGGCAAGTCGATGGGGGGCCGTATTGCCTCCCAGGTTGTCGCATCCGGAGTAGATGTCGAAGGACTATTCTTTCTGGGCTATCCATTACATCGACCGGGTCAGCCGGAAACGCTCAGGGATGAGCACCTCTATCGGATTGAGAAGCCGATGCTCTTCCTTTCCGGTACAAAAGACCAATTTGCCAAAAGGGAACTCCTTGAGGGAGTTGTGTCGAAACTGGGCGACCGAGCGGAGATTCACTGGATAGAGGGCGGTGACCACAGCTTCAACACGCGGCAGGGCAAAGACGTCCTGGTCAAGACCTATGATGAAGCGCTAGAGACCCTTGATACCTGGTTGAGAGCCAAAAGCGCTTAGGGTCTTAACGGGTTTAGTGTAGTGTTTAAATCGGCGAAGAGCTGGGCTTTGTGTAGCCATGTGCGACACCTGTGGCTGTTCTTCCGAGCAGGAAGATAAGAGCGGCGAGGAAGCCTAGCCCTCAGCCTGCCGGGGCGTAAGTTTCCCAAATATCCCTAGAAGGGGCTATGAACAAGCCCTTTTCCATTTTTCAACCTGTCCCAGATGTGTCTCTGGTCCATGAGATTAATCTAGAAAAACTTTGGAAACCCGAAGAGCGTGCCGACCAATACGGCTCCTAGAATGAATGTGAGAACTACTAGGACGATGATCGCCATTATTCCTACTCCGATGGCTCCCAACCAGCCAGTCTTGAAGTAGTGTTTGACGAGCAAGAGGAAGACCACAAGGCCAAGCAGGAGACCTATCAAGCCAAGAAAGGCTATCGAGGCCCCGACTAGGAAGGTTCCAACACCGGCGATGGCTAGAGCTTCTCCAAACGTAACTCTCCTGCCAACGACGATCTCTCCGGCGAGCCAGAGCACGAAGCCGATGACTATGAGATATATTATGAAGAGGACTATGAACCCGAGGAGTGTGGCGCCGAGACCAATGCTCGGGATCATAGGATTTGCCATTGTTGGTTACCTTTTCGCGAGAAGGGTTATTGTTTCAAGTTATCCTTGTCGAAACCATGTCCCGTGTCTGGCGGTTTATGCTCGCTCGTCCCTTCTTTTTCTTTGGGAAGGTTTAAGCTTGCCAGCTTTTCCGGGGTAGCTTTGCCCAGGACTAGTATGCCGGGCTCGCGCCCTATTCCTGGAATATGGAGTGCGTTGAGGTAGTATAGCCCGGTCCACGGCTTGCGGGAGCCGGCCGAGAGTATGCACGGCTGTCACCCGTGCGACACTCGAGTAATTCTCGAGCGCGTTGCGGGTTCGAATCCCGCCCTG
>VBAX01000067.1:0-1549 GCA_005883075.1 Candidatus Bathyarchaeota archaeon
CACGGTGAAGATCAGGACGAATACCGCGGGGATTATGGCTCCGGCCGTGAAAGGATCTAGGTTTCTAACCCTGATGAAAGCGTAGAGGCTCGTGAAGTACCATTCTGGAAACGTGATCTGAGTCTGGACGTTCGGGTCATATTTCACCCCGACATCTACGGGAAAGAGTCCGCCCATGATCAAGATGACCCCTGTTATGGCAGAGGAGACCGGTATGTCGAGAACAAGGTTCCGTGGAAGGTGAACTGCCATTATTGCCAGCATGATTATGGGTATTATGAAGACGTGGAATGCGTAGAATCGAATCGCAAGATCGTTGAAACTGAACCCGAATATTATTCGGGCAAGGTCGGCCCCAATCACGGGGCTGTAAAACGTGAGAGTCTGTCCAATGTTAATGGCTAGTTGTCCTCGAATGTTGAAGATCAAGTCGTAACCTGTGTAACGACTCCGAGGATAATTCCCGTAACCCAGAGAATCTCGTATCGGAGCTTGTATCGGCCTCCAAAATACTGGTAGAACATGTGCATTACCGCGAGGAGAACCATGGCGTTGGACGCATGATAGTGGATGTTCCGGATAATGGATCCCCAGGCGACATTGGTGTTTATCGATTGTACGCTGTTGTACGCTTGGTTGCAAGTCGCCGTTGGCACGTAATTCGTCCCATTGATGGCTGGAGGACAGTTGCCGAAGAACGGTGTAAAATGGAACAGCAACAATGCACCCGTTACGCCGAGTATAATGAATACGATTACCGTTAACATACCCAAAAACCCGAGCGGGCTGATGAACCTGGAGGGAAAGACTATTTTCAGTCCGAGTAGAAGTGTTCGCTCCAGCCTCTCCCATGTCCACTTTAGGAGGGCGATGATAGGGTCGAGGACGCCCCTCTTTTTGCTAGTGGGTGCGGCCAATTCCCGGTTCTCCAATCAACGTCCCGACGGCGCTTATCTTTCCGTTCGCATCGACTGAGAGCTGGACTTCTGGAAGAGGATTCAACCCGAGGTCGTAGGCCGGCCCGGCGACGGGTACACCGTCGGTCAACCGATACTGGCTTCCGTGGCATGGGCACTGGAGCCGGAACTCGCCCAAGCCAGGGTTTCCCGCGTAGCCAGGATTTACGAGGCACCTCAAATGAACGCATGTAACATTGAGAGCGACCACGTGCTTGAGGATGGGGTCTGCTGAGTATGACGGGTTAGGATTTACTAGGGGATCAGGAAGTCTCGCTATCACGTTCTTGTAGTAAGGGCTGACAGAGGAATCGTAGGGATAATAGAAGAATTCTGAATAGTTTATGGGTTGAAATTCCCCCGGCTTTCCCTTAACATCCTTGTACCGATTGTCGAGTGTTGTCCAGTCTATGATCTCCTCGCTTGTCGATGACGAGGGAATGAGCGGTCCTAGAATTTGGCCTGATGCGCCGACAGAGGCCGCTGCTAGAACCACTGATGCAGCCACCGCTCCTTGCAGAAATCTCCTTCGCGAGATTAGGGGATTCTTGATCGGCACCGCCGAAGCGGGCGTTGAGGCAGGTGGAGGTGTA
>VBAX01000067.1:1595-37073 GCA_005883075.1 Candidatus Bathyarchaeota archaeon
GAATAATTTTCGCTCGGTTCGTTTCCACGCTATTAAAGACTTGTCTATATCATACGGAGGCGAAAGACTTGACACTTGTCTTCGGAAACAATATAACTGCGGAAACTCGGGGAATGCCAAACTGATTCGCCGAGCTAATGGTGATCCAATTTGAATCGCGTCATCGCAACTCTCACATTATTCCTAGGTTTGTCGGCCATGATGCTGGGCGTCTACTCGGAACAGTGGACCATTATCCAGCAAGCGGTGCGTCAGTTCGTTCCCTTCCTTAGCTGGGCAAGATAATCCAATGCAACCTGTTGCCACAAGCGAACCGAAAATCGGGATCGCTAAGAGAATCTGGCAGACGTTACGGCGAGGTAGAATTTACTATTGGCCAATTAGGACCCTTGTGCAGCTAGGATTCTTCCTATTGTTCGCCGGCCTCGCCATAGCTCGTCTGAATCCTTCGTTTGATGGAGCGAGGTCATGGGTTGTACTCCCAGTTGTTGCTAGTGTAAAGGCACAGGGCGGGATCGGTTCAACGCTAGATGCGACTACGCTCCTCTTGTCGCAAGCAGTCTTTCCATGGTTGCCGATCGGGATAATGTTCGTGGTCGGAGCAGTCCTAGGAAGATTCATGTGCGGCTGGATCTGCCCAGTCGGCTTCCTCCAAGACGTCATCACCGGAATCAAGGGAAGAGTCGATTCCGTCCAGACACGCACCAACGAATACTGGATCCGACTGAAGTATGTTCTAGTCGGGATAACTTTCTTGATTAGCGGGACTCTCGGTCTCGCTCTCTACTACGGTGTTGGGTCAGATTACAAGCAAAGTCTAGGATCCGACCTAGCCTCGGGGCTCTTCATTGCTATAACCCCTGATGGCACCCTCTTCGGAACATTACCAGTCCTACTTGCCCATTCATGGAGATTCCTCGGAACAGCTCAAGCGTCTGACCTCTCCGCCGCAAACCTTGGCTCGTGGCTAGGCAGCATATCGGCACTCACATGGATCAACATTCTCATACTCATCGGATTCATCTACGCGGCATGGCGAATCCCCCGATTCTGGTGTCGGTACATTTGCCCCGTTGGAGGCATCATGGCAGTTTTCCAGAAGAACAGCCTTCTCGGAATGCACCGCGACCCCATCAAATGCTCGAACTGCAAGGAATGCGAAACCGCGTGTCCGATGCAGATTCCAATATTGGACCTGGATTGGAAGAAGTTCAACGATTCGGAGTGCATCCTCTGCATGGCGTGCATTGATGCATGCCCCGCGGGAGCACTCTCGCCGAAGTTCCCGTAACACGAGGTTATCCCAATCTCAGGTTCGGTTTCCTTTGGAGCCGGGGGTGGGAGTCGAACCCACTTCAGCCATCCAATCCTGGATGCTTACTACGGGTTGCTACGAGATGTTTCTGCAGCCCGTCGCCTGAGCCGATCGGCCTTCGGTGGACAAGCCAACCCCGGCCTCGTCCCCCCGGCGATTCGGACCGAACCTGTCAGAACCGTATAAGCTTGTTGAAAATCAAAGACGCCCAGATCCTGACTATCAGAGTATCTCCTTCCAAACTTCCCTTGCCACTTGTCTTGCAGCTTCTTCTGTGCGGACATTCCCGATCAGTAGTCTTCCTGTTTTGAAGACTGACACTCTGTGAACCTGTTTCGTGTAAACGAAAACGGATTCCGAGGTCGCGACCACTGATTCTTTGGGGATCTTGGTGTTGAGAGATTGGAGATCTAGCGCAATGTCGTGTTCAGGCAACACGTTAGCTACATTGTCACCGCACAACATGATCGCGCTATCGTGATGAATTGTTTTTGAAGGAGAGCGGCTGCATACGGGGCAGTCCTTTCGTCTCGCAATCTTGGTAAATAGAAAATCGGGTCCAGCTAGGTCCACTGTCAGCAATTGTCCAAGAATTGCTGTTGGCAATGCGAGAAGTCTCTTCATGGCCTCTGATGCTGCGAGAGTTCCGATTAGTCCTACTATTGTAGCGGTGACCCCTACGGTCTCGCAAGAGTCCAGAGACTCCGATTCGGCGTATGGTATCATGCATTCAAGACACGGGGTACTAGGTGGATTGAACAGGGAAATATGACCCTGATTCGCAATCGCGCTCGTGAAGAGGTATGGAACGTGATTCTCTGTGGCAAACCTGTTTAGAGCATATCTTGCCCGGAGATTATCGGTTCCATCAAGAATTAGGTCCGCGTTAATTAGAAGCTCGGTAACGTTCTCTGTTCGAAGAGTTTCGATTACCGCTTTCGTTCTCGTCCACGGTTGGCGTGATCTCAGTCTTCTTGAGAGAGCTTCCGCTTTCGGCAAGTGAAGATCTTCGTTATCTACTCCGATGAGCCTGTGCAGGTTGCTCTCCTCAACAACATCTTGATCGATAAGTTTCAGAAATCCGATCCCTTGGCTCGCGAGAAAGTAGGCAGCAGCACTTCCAACACCCCCTGTCCCGACAACTGCGACTTTTGCCGATTGCAACTTCTCCAAACCGGCCTGCCCAATTTCGGGTACGGCGGTTTCCCTCGCAAAGTAACTCAACATTTGTGCGTTCATGGCTGGCCGAATGGTCGGTTCGTCGCTTGAATTAGCTTCCCATGTCCCTGGAAGCATAGTCATCGCAAGGAATCTGTTCTTGCCTGCGGCTGCCTCGTCTCAGTCTCAGAAAAAAACGCCCATTATCAGCCCTGATCTCGAATCTGGAAGCCGTCCCCTTAATTGCATAGCAAACCGTTCTTGACGACTCGTTAAAACAGCATGTGATCCGAGCGTGGATTGTGCCCTGAATCGCCTGTCTCGCCCATAATCATTGCCAGACAGAAGATTTTCTCTGGAGAAAGGGGGGGGTCTTGCACAGCGCACTTCGCAACGCAAGAGTGGTCAACCTCGACGTAAAACAGCCCGGCTAGAGCGGGAGCCGGAATGTCGTCAAATTCGGATCCTCCCATGAAAGTACCCTGTTGAGAAGACGGCCGATAACAGGGTTCTGAGCGTGGGGCTGTCCCAACTTTTCCGAGAGTAGGCTTATTCCTAACCGAGTCCAAGATACTGGCGTTAGCCAATCTTGAGTAACCACCTTCGTGTCGCTCACAAGACCAGCGTTCTACTGCTCGCGGTCTTCATTCTGCTGATAATACAGTCTTCACTTTCCCCGCCTGCCAGGGCGAGTTCGAGTTACTACGTGGCTGCGATGAACGCGAACATAGACCCTGGGGCCGAAGACTTTGTCGTCTCCTCAATCAACGACGCCACAAGCCAGGAGATTCACAATTTCATCCTGGTATTGGACACATTCGGCGGTAACGGCCAGAACATGGACAACATTATCATCGCGATCTCCAAGTATCGAGGAGCCGGCAACAACTTCACAACACTAATCGCGCCATTCGGCGCACACGCCTTCAGCGCCGGAGCATACATCGCCGAAGCATCCACAAACATCACCATCGTCCCAGGCACCACCATCGGCTCGGCAACCCCCATCGTCTACGGGATTCCCACCGGCGAAGAGAACACGACCCTGACAAAAGACATCAACGGCTTCTCCTCATTCATGATCTCCATCACGCCAAACTACCGGAACAGCAACGCAACAGCCCTCATGGTTACCAAGGGACGCTCGTACTCATGTCAGTCGATCAACAGTTGCGAGGCCCTGAACAACCACGTAGTTGACAAGGTGATCAACGTCTCATCGACAAACGACGCCCTTCTGGCCATATGCGGCTCACAGTGTGGAGACATTCACAATCCAGGAATAAGGTCTGCATTCCTATCCATTCTAAGCGACCCCAACCTGGATGGTATCCTGTTTCTCCTCGGCACCTTCGCCATCCTCGCCGACGTGTACCATCCCACCGTCATAATATCGGTCGTAGGCGCAGCGGCAATCGCCCTCGCGCTCGTCGGTCTTGGAGTCTTCGGAGCCTCCATCGTCTCCATAATCCTGATGCTGATCGGCGCACTCTTCATCTTCTTCGAACTCAAGACACATCACGGAATCAGCGCCACAATCGGCGTTGTAATCTTCATCGTAGGCTTCATCCTCGTATTCAGTCTCCCAGCACCCGCCCCGGGCCCAGGTCAACCGACCGGAAACCTCCCAAACCCTGTTATCGGGATATTAACCTACATCATCCTCGGACTAGTCGGCGGAGGCGTCGTCTTCGGAAGCGTCTACCTTTACAAAGTTCGAGAAACGATCATGCAGCGGCCCTTGAGCATCAATCCCAAGGCTATAATAGGAAAGGAAGGCTACCTCACATCCGATGTGAAAGCAGGCGAATACGGCACGGCAACAATAAGCTCTGAAGACTATACCGTATCCTCTTCGGAAAACCTGCAGAAAGGGACCAAGGTCCGAGTCAAAGACGTCCAGGGACTAAAGCTATCAGTTGAGAAAATGGAGCAGTAACGTCGATGTTCGATTCCGTCGCCCTTCAGCTAGAGACATCCACCCTCGCCGGAATACTCGGAATAATTCTAATAATCATAATAGCTCTCTGGATTTTCGCCTCCTCCGTCAAGATCATACGAGAATACGAACGCGTCGTCCAATTCCGCTTTGGCCGATCAATGGGCTCAAAGGGACCAGGAATAGTCCTTATCTTGCCCATCATCAACAGACTCGTCAAAGTTGACTTGAGAGAAAGATATCTTGAAGTCCCTCACCAAACCGCGATCACTAAGGACAACGCCCCTGTAGACATCGACTTTCTCATCTATTACAAAGTGGTCGATGCTTCCGCGAGCATTATCCAAGTCCAGAATTTCACCGGCGCTTCAGTCGGGCTAGCCACCACCACCCTAAGGGCCGTTGTTGGTGACATACCTCTAGATGAGCTGCTGTCAAAGCGGGAGCAGATCAACTCGATTCTGCGCACAAGGCTGGACGAAGTGACGGAGCGATGGGGAATCAAGGTGACCAACGTCGAGATCCGGGAGATCAGACCTCCCAAAGACGTCCAGGACGCAATGGTCAAGCAAATGACCGCGGAGAGAAGCCGACGAGCACTGGTCACAGAATCCGACGGTATCCGGGAATCCTCAGTTCTCAAAGCCGAAGGGGCGAAGAACGCGGCCATCCTCCAAGCGGAAGGGCAAAAACAGTCCGCGATCCTCGTCGCGGAGGGAAACAAGCAATCCCAGGTCCTTGTGGCAGATGGGTACGCTCAAGCGTTGGGTCTCATTTTCTCGGCCGCCAAGAACATAGACGCGAAAACAATGGCTCTCCAATACCTAGACATGCTCAAAGCTCTCGGGGCAAGCCCGTCGACCAAATTCATCTTCCCAATGGAGTTCACAAGTCTGGTGTCACGGTTGAGAGGCTTTGTTGAAGAGTCCGCCCAGGATAAGGCGCGGCCCGAGGAAGACCCAGCTCCCCATTAGGTCGGGAAACTCAATCGTCCAGACGGTCTAGATGGCCGCAAAGTGGCATGTGCAAGTTTCATAAAGACATAACACGCTCATTTCTCCCATGGCCGACACTGGCGAGAAACCTCGAAAGCGACGTTTTCTGGGAGGTTGGAAATTCATAGCCGCTATCGTTCTGGTTCTAGGATATTCTGCTGCAGCCGCATATGGAGTAATGAGTGACACGTCCGTCCGCGGGCTTACGGTCAAAATGTTCAATGTTTCAAGATACTGCACCGCTCAGTCATCCTCCCCTAGGACGTTGAACTACAACGTTCGCGGGGCGATCTGGAGCGCATCATCTATCCAGACAAGCTTGAGCCACGTCAGCTTCACACTGTCCGTTGACGCTTCAGTTATGGGGACGGCTACTCAAAGCGACACCTCCTTTGGTCCCGGTCAGAGCGTTTCCTTCAACCTGACATTTACAGACCCAACACTCAACCCGACCATGCTTCCATTGTCCTCGAAGCTGGTTCTGGCACTCGGTGCAACCGTTGCGGCGGGCCTCTACAGCGCAAATGAGGCAGATTCCGACAGCACCCTCCAGACGTTCGCGAGTACCGGGTGCTGAGACGCTCCTGATCTCGGCGTTTTCTGGAATCTACCAGTATCTTTCCCTAGCTTTATCGGAATTTGCAAGGCCCGAGAACAGCAGGACCTCGTTGGATCTTTCAGTGGTTTGGCCGTAAACGCTACTTTTTTGTGCGATAAGCAGGTGTTTCTGAACCAAGCGGAATGCTTTTCTTCTCATCGAATGAGCAAATAGACATGCCGAAAACATCAGGAATACCAAAGTCCATCCTCGCGGACATAAACAAACTGAAGACTAGACTAACAACCTTGGAAAAGAACCACAGCTCGCTGATCAAGGACTTCAAGAGTACGATAAAATCGCACTCCGAGATGCTCAAGAAACAACAAAGTACCATCGCCCAGCAAGAGACCACAATCGCCCAGCTTGGCAAGAAATCCGTCAAGAAAGAGAAACGCAAACCCAGCGAATACAACCTCTTCCTGAAAGGGAAGATGACCCAAGGAATGAGCATGATCGACGCAGTCAAAGCCTGGAAGGAAAAAGACAGCTCCACATCATCGACGAGCTCTTCAACGCGACAGACAGGCCAAGACTGGCAATCACCGACACAACAATACTAGCTATTCAACCGCCATCGGGACGTCTGATGCGAGGATGCATCAGCTCATGCCATCGACTAACCCATTTTTTAGAATCGACATCCAACGGAATTATCCGGGACATCAGCTCCCCATACCCTCTTCACCAGAAAGGTCTCCGAAAACAAAACAAAGAAAGGGGTGGAAGGCGTCGAAGCAAAACAGTGACTTGACCTTGCAGTCCGACCTCGTCTTGTCAAAATCCTAGATAACGGTTGACGAGGAGTGCAACGTTAGAATATCTGAAACCCTTCACAATGTGCGACTTAAGAGCTAGTTTCCCAGTTCATACTAAGGCAGGACTAAGCGGTTGCTGGGCGGATATGATAACTCGCATCGTTTGGCGAAATGTAAGCGTTAAGCCTTCTGACACTTCCACCCGCCATGGCACGATACTTCGCACTTATGCTTGCCAATCGTGCTCCAAGTATCTTAGAAAGCGATAAGAATCAGCTCAGGTCTGAGAGATGACGCATCCTTCTAGGGCGAAGAGTAAGATCGCTGGGGGCATACCACACATGCCCTTCCAAGAGTTTACAATCAACAGCTTGGACCAACTGCTAGCAGAACTAAAGAAAGCCAAGATTCCGAACGCACAAATTGAAGTGTCCACCTCTGAAGATGGTCGCCACTACGCCTGTTCAAAACCACTGGTGAACGTGTTAGTGTATACATCACACAGCTTGGGAGAAGAGCAAGAGTACAAAGACCTCCTAGCACTTTACCAGTACTGCCCAGATTGCAAGAACGCTGCACGAGTCTTGTAGAGGTCGAACGGTCAGCAATCTGATTTCTCTGATGGGCTCTGAAGGGGTCGAGGGTAGTGAGACTTTGATTCAAAGTAAAAGTTTGAAAAGGGCCGTGCACAACCCCCCTCCTCTGGGTCCATAACACCACATGGAACTGGCGGAACCAGGCAAGAAAGGCGCACTGGTCCTCGAGGACGGCACTCTCATTCGAGGGAGTGGGTTTGGTGCCGAGACCGAGATTTCCGGCGAAGTTGTCTTCAACACCTCCATGATGGGATACCCAGAGCTGCTTACCGACCCGTCTTACCAAGAACAGATAGTAGTAATGACCTACCCGATCCTCGGGTCATACGGGGTGCCGCCTAGCTCCATTCGGGGCGTTGGAGGAGTCCCGCTCCACTTCGAATCCGATTCTGTAAAGGTCAAGGGATTTGTCGTCCACTCCCTCTCCCGACCTAGCCACTGGTCCAACCAGAAAACGCTTGACGAATGGTTGACTGAACAGGGAGTGCCAGGCATCTTTGGTGTTGATACACGGGTCCTGACGCAGCGACTGCGAAACAAGGGAACAATGCTGGGAGTTTTGAAAGTCTCTAGTTCGCCCATCGACCTAGCGGTCGTGGCCGGCCGTCTTTCGGAGCTTCAGGACCCGAACAAACAGGACCTTGTACAGAGAGTCAGCCCAAAAGAGCCTGTCTACTATGATGGGAAGGAAAAATCGACTATCGTAATCGTGGACTGCGGCGTCAAATACGGGATACTGCGCAATCTTCTCGCCAAGGGCGCAAGGGTTGTCCGCGTCCCGTATGACTTTCCTGCCAACAAGATCCTCGAACTGAATCCGGGGGGAGTAGTTATCAGTAATGGACCTGGAGACCCCAGAATCGACCTCAGAACTATAAAGACCACCAGGCGTCTGATGGAGACCGAGATTCCGATAATGGGAATCTGCTTAGGCGCCCAGATCCTCGGGCTGGCAGCTGGGGCGGAAACTTACAAGCTGAAGTTCGGCCATAGAGCTGTCAACCACCCTTGTATGGACCTTGAAACCGGAAGGTGTTTCATAACAACTCAGAACCATGGTTACGCGATCGATCGTAACTCCTTAGAAGATACCAGCTTCTTTGCGAACTTCGTTAACATTAACGATAAGACTGTAGAGGGGATCAAACACAGGAAGAAGCCGTTCTTGGGCGTTCAGTGGCACCCTGAAAGCTCACCGGGTCCATACGATACCAGATTCCTCTTTGACAGATTCTTCGAGGAGGCGTTGAAGGCTTGAAGCTAGATGGCATCAAGACTGTCGTTATTGTAGGAAGTGGCGCGATAAAGATTGGAGAGGCTGGCGAGTTTGACTACTCAACATCTCAGGCGATCAAGGCCCTCAGAGAAGAGGGAATAAGAACAATCGTCGTCAATCCAAATATTGCCACCATTCACACGGATGAGAAGTTCGCGGACAAGGTGTATTCCGTTCCGATTAGGACGGATTTTCTTGAGGAAATTATCGCCAAAGAACAACCCGACGGAATCCTTCTAGGGTTCGGAGGACAGACCGCCCTCAACTGCGGCGTCGAACTTGCAGAGCAGGGTATTCTCTCGAAGTACGACGTGAAGGTCCTAGGCACTGGCATCGAGAGCATAGAGATTGCAGACAACCGGGAACTGTTCAAGAAAACCATGATCGAACGTGGTATTCCTGTTCCAAAAAGTCGGAAAGCAGTTGACCTAGAAACGGCCCTTGAGGCGGCACGCGAAATAGGCTTCCCCGTCATGGTCAGGGTCGCCTACACGCTCGGGGGTCAGGGGTCAGGAGTAGCCTTCGATGAGCGAACACTCGGGGAGATTGCGCTCCGAGGACTTGCTTACAGTAGGATCAAACAGGTCCTGATCGAAGAATACCTCGAGAAGTGGAAGGAGGTCGAATACGAAGTCATGAGGGATCGCGATGACAATTGCATCATAATCTGCAATATGGAAAACATGGATCCTATGGGAATCCATACTGGGGACAGCATCGTCGTCGCTCCCTCTCAGACACTCACAAATCGCGAGTACAACCTTCTAAGAGAAACGGCCCAGAAAGTCATTCGCACGCTCGGTATAGTCGGAGAATGCAACATCCAGTTCGCGCTGGACCCGAAGAGCGAGGAATTTAGGGTAATTGAAGTGAATTCGAGACTCTCCAGAAGTTCCGCGCTAGCATCAAAGGCTACAGGATACCCCATAGCATACATCGCAGCAAAACTATCCCTTGGCTACGTTCTCCCAGAACTGTCGAATAAGATAACCGGGGTGACCTCGGCGTGTTTCGAACCCGCGTTGGACTACGTTGTAGTCAAAGCTCCTCGCTGGGACTTCCAGAAGTTCCGCAAAGTCAGCAAGGGTATCGGGACCCAGATGAAATCCGTTGGCGAAGTCATGGCTATCGGAAGATGCTTCGAAGAAGCACTGCAAAAGGCGATCAGGATGCTCGACACTGGGAAGGAACTGACTGATAATGGAGTTGCAGGACGAAGTATCGAGAGGATCCGAAAAGAGCTCAGAGAGCCTACTGATGAGAGAATCTTCTACGTGACAAAAGCTCTGAAATCCGGGATAAGCACGGACGAGATAACAAGACTGAGTGGAATCGACCGATGGTTTCTGGACAAGATCAAGAACATCGTTGAGATGGAAAAACGGATAGTAAGAGAGAGAATCAATCCTGATATCATTAGGAAGGCAAAGGAATTCGGGTTCTCCGACAAAAAGCTGGGAAGACTCTTGGGGAAGAGCGAGACTCAAGTCCGCGACTACAGAAAAGCCCACCACATACTGCCAGTCACGAAACAGATCGACACGGTGGCCGCTGAGTGGCCCGCCGCGACAAACTATCTCTATCTAACATACGGAGGTGAGGTCGACGACTTCGAATACGCGCCTGGAGACAATGTAGTCGTCTTGGGCTCTGGCTGCTACAGAATCGGATCAAGTGTAGAATTCGACTGGTGCTGTGTAAACATGGCTACAGCCTTGAAAAAGAGAGTGTCAGAGGTCATTATGGTAAACTGCAATCCAGAGACCGTATCAACTGATTTTGACATACTGGACAAGCTCTACTTCGAGGAGCTGAGCCTTGAACGAGTCTTGGACATACTGGACAAGGAACGCCCACGCGGAGTAGTCGTAAGCGTCGGCGGACAAACCGCAAACAATCTAGTCAAGGGACTGTCCGAGCACACGACGATTCTGGGCACCTCCCCGGACAGCATTGACGCCGCTGAGGACCGGTCAAGATTCGGCCAGCTGCTTGATCAACTGAAGATCGAACAACCGAAATGGAACAAGCTCAGATCTCTAGAGGACGCCAGACGATTTTCCAAGGAAATAGGCTACCCTGTCCTCATCCGTCCATCCTATGTTCTCTCGGGCTCAGCGATGAACGTCGCGTTCAATGAGGCGCAACTTACGGGCTACATTCGAGAAGCGGCGCGTGTTTCGCGGAAGAATCCGGTTGTCATCTCGAAGTTTCTGACGGGAGCGAGAGAGGTTGAAGTTGACGGAGTCTGCGACGGCTCAAGAGTGTTTATCGGAGCAGTTATCGAGCATGTGGAAAATGCTGGGGTGCACTCGGGCGACGCGACAATGACCATACCGACCCTCTCAATAACCGGAACGGTCAGAAGAAAGATGCTATCCTATTCGAGAAGGATCGCTAGAAGCCTCAAGATCCGAGGACCGTTCAACATCCAATTCCTCGTCAAGAATGGACAGGCCTTGGTTATCGAGTGCAACCTTCGAGCCTCCCGAAGCATGCCATTTGTATCCAAGACAATTGGGACAAATCTAATGGATCTGGCTGCGGAGGCCATAACTGACGGGACCATAAAGCAGGGCGAAGGAATTCACCGAAGAATCGGAGTGAAAGCACCTCAATTCTCCTTCACAAGATTGGACAAGGCGGACCCGGTGACAGGGGTCGAAATGGTCTCCACCGGAGAAGTCGCTTGTTTCGGCGAAACTTTCCAAGAGGCATTCATTAACGCCCTGATCGCGAGCAACTTCTACATTCCAAAGAGAGACGACGCCATCCTCATCTCGATGGGTGAAACGAGAAAAGGAATAATTCCATACGCTAGAATGCTCGCGCGAGCAGGCTACAGGATATTCGCAACACAACATACCGCGGAAGAGTTCTCGAAGAACGGAATCGGATGCAGGATACTATACAAGGTGAGCGAGAAGAAGAAACCGAACATTATGGATTACCTCCAAAACAGAGAGATTCGCCTAGTAATCAACATTCCCAGCCACGAAGGGGACCCCGCCTCGCATCGAATACTGAAAGACGAATATCTCATCAGAAGAAAGGCGGCCGAATTTGGGATTCCGATCGTGACCAACCTCGAACTTGCCCGAGCATTAATTAAGGCGCTTGTTCGACACAATGCTCAACAACAATCCAAAGATCCCTCTAAGGCTGCTGCCCTCGTAGTTTCTCCATCAGCTTCGATCACCATTCGCGTCCCCCTTAGAGAATCAGCCAAACAAACGGAGCCCGTGCATGTCTCTATCCCTCAGACGTCCTAGAATTCTACGCCTGATTAGAAAGGCCTCTACTGCTGTCGAATTGAGGGGCAAATTGATAAGAGACTGGACGCACCAGCCTCGTCGCTAGCGGTCAAATGTTCACCTGTACTAAGTGTGACAAGCGGGAATTCCAACTAACCCAGCTCTCTGAGATGAGATTACTGGCCGAGTGTCCATCCTGCGGTGGGTCATTTATCATGGACACTGTGACGGAGAAGAGGCCTAGGGTGGAAGCGTCCGACCCAAATCAGCATATCATTTGGGACTGGAAAGCCGAGAAATGGGTTCCTGCGAATAGAAATTAACCTTTTAGGATCGTTGATCAATTGGCACATACGGAACCTGAGCGGGTCCCACGTATTCTGTCAGAGGTCTGATGAGTCTGTTGTCGGCATACTGTTCATAGATATGCGCGATCCAACCAGATACCCTGTTGCAGGCAAAGACGGCTGGCATCAAGTCCTTGGGCACTCCAAGCGCGTTTAGAACGACCGCCGCGTAGAATTCGATATTAGGCCATAACTTCCTCTTGTCCATAACGACCCTCTCCACTTCCTCAGCAATATCTAGCCATTTCCTGTTGCCACCGCGTTCTTCAGCCAATTTTTCTGCGATGTTCTTCAGTATTCTGGCCCTCGGATCGTAGGTCCGATAGATCCTGTGGCCGAACCCCATTACTCTCCTGCCCGCGGCTAGCTCACGGTCAACGTATCCCTCAACTTTTTCCATAGTCCCAATCTCTTCGAGCATCTCCATTACGCGCTGGTTTGAGCCCCCATGGAGGGGACCCGCCAGGGTAGCGATTGCGCTTGTGACCGCTCCTCCGAGGTCGGCGAGGGTGGATATTGCTACGACGGCAGCAAAGGTAGAGGCGTTCATTTCGTGGTCCGCGTAGAGGACGGAGAGGGTATCAAAGGCGCCTCTCGACACTTCATCTGGTTTCTTTCCCGATAATCCGTAGAGAAAGTTCGCAGCGTGTCCCAGCCGTGGATCGGGCCTGACGGGGGTCTTTCCCTTTCTTATTCGTTCGTAGCTGGCCACAATGGTCGGAAGAGTAGATGTGAGTTGTAGAGACTCGCGGCGGTTAAACTGGTCAAACGTCTCTCCTTTTTTCCTAGGGAACGTTGCCATGTAGGAGACAGCTGTTCGGGCAACCTCCATAGGGATCGCCCCCTTCGGTATACCCCTTAGAAGTTTCAGGACTTCCCTTGGGAGGGGACGATGGACTGTGAGTTGTCGCTTGAATTCTGAAAACTGGGCTTTGTTTGGAAGGTTTGCGTTCCAGAGTAGGTAGGTGACTTCTTCGAAGTTCGATTTTGCTGCGAGTTCGTTAATGTCAATCCCTCTATACCGGAGGATTCCTTGCTGTCCGTCGATGAATGTGATAGAACTCTTCGCAATAACAACTCCTTCCAGACCCTTCTCGATCTCAGTTGTTATCAGTCTCACCGTTGAACCGTTGGAATGGTATTGCTGGTAGCACGGATGCTAGTCCTAGTTAAGGAATATCAATGACGCTAGGAACGCGTCGAAGCTTCAACTCGGCCAGGATAGCCGAGAAAGCCTTTTTCAACGGCAATTCGACGATCCTCCCACCGAGAGAACTTTCATGACGACAACAGTGCACAAGATCGCAGTTCTACCTGGAGATGGAATTGGGCCAGAAGTTGTCGATGCCACGCTTATGGTCTTAGACGCCGCCCAGAAAACCGGACTAGTACACTTGGAATATCTGAAAGGCGATGCTGGATTCGACTCCATCAAGAAATTCGGCACAAACCTGCCGGAGAAAACAGTTGAGATGATGAAACGAACGTCTGCCTGTCTGAAGGGCCCGATGACGACACCTGAGGAACCTGGAACACCTCGGAGCGCCGCGGTGACGATGCGCTCTCTCTTCAATCTGTATGCTAACGTTCGCCCTGCGCGGACCCTTCCAAACGTGACCGCTCTAAATCCGGGAATTGACTTGATAGTGGTGAGGGAGAACACTGAAGGATTGTATTCCGGAAAGGAATTCGAAGTTACCCCTGGGGTCGGTGTGGCGATGAAGATCATCACCCGAGCCGCCTCGGAGAGAATCGCGAAGTTCGCTCTCGAACTCGCGATGAAAAGAAGAAAGAAGCTTGCATTCGTTCACAAGGCAAACATCCTGAAGATTACCGATGGCATCTTCAAACAATCAGTCCTCGACGTCGCTAAGGACTATCCAGACGTTGAGCTTGAGGATCTACACATTGACGCTGCAGCCATGCAGCTGATCAGACGACCGGAGAGCTTTGATGTGATGGTGACGATGAATCTCTATGGCGATATTCTTTCGGACGAGGCCGCGGCAGCGGTGGGGGGCTTAGGAGTTGCTGCTGGCGCGAACATTGGTGAGACCTACGGTATGTTCGAGCCCGTTCATGGCTCTGCGCCGAAGTACACGGGCCAGAACAAGGTGAACCCTGTCGCGACTATCGAGGCAGGGCGAATGATGCTTGACTATCTAGGTGAGAGTAAGGCTGCGAATCTAGTTGAGAAGGCTACGACCTCTGTCCTCAAGGAGGGGAAGGTGTTGACTTACGACCTTGGCGGAAAGGCGCGAACCAGTGACGTGGGCAAAGCGATAGCTGAGAAAGTTGTGTCCTTGAAGTAGGATTCTACATTCGTTCGGCAAGTTCTAGGCCTAAGAGCCCCGCGACAGTTTTCAAGACTGTTCTGACTGCTAGGACAAGTGCGACCCTTTGCCATTTGAGTTCGTCGTTGCTAACGTGGGATATGTCGGATTTCTCATAGAACTCGTGGAACCTCTGGGCAAGAAGATTGGCATACAGGCAAAGCAATGTTGGGTTAAGGTCATCAGCGGCTTTCGAGAAGGTTTCTGGAAACTTGGACAGCTCTAGAACCAGGGCTTGTTCGACGGGGTCTTTCAACAAGTCTAGCCTCTTTGGCTCTGCTATCCTCCCCAGCTTCCGGAGAATTCCGGAACTTCTTGTGTAAGCGTAGTTGATGAAAGCTGCACTGTTAGTTTCGAAGTTCAGGACCTTGTCCCAAACAAAGTTCGTGGACTTTATGGCCTCTACAGAGAGAATGGCGTATCTAACGGCTGAAATCGCGATTCTATCTGCCACTCTTTGCCTGATCTCATCGGGAATGCTTGGCGAGCGCTTGTCAACTTCAGACTTGGCTCTAGAGATGGTCTCGTCGAGGACTTGATCGAAGGTCACGTATCGGCCTCGTCGAGCGGACATTCGTTGTCCCTCGAGCATGAGCTGACCGATGGGGAAGTAGATGAATTTCTCAGCCTCTTTCCCGTGCCCGATAATCCAGAATGCGACCTTAACCTGGAGCTGTGCAAGAGACTGTTCAGTTCCGATCACGTTGATGACTCTCTCCGCTCGCCCGAACTTATACAGCGTGTAGGCTATGTCCCGTGTTGCGTAGAGGGAGGTTCCATCGGATCGGATAAGGGTGAGCGAGGGAATCTCGAAGGTGGGGCTTACGCCCAGTTTCTCGCGTAATCCGAATTTTTCAACCGCCTTGGCTGCGTCAAGTTCCAGTGCTCCTCCTTTGTTGAAGGTGAATCCGGATTCTTTGAGGCAGTCTAGGAGTTCGGCAACACGTCCTGTCCAGAGCAGATCGCTCTCCCAGTCCCATTCGTCGAAGCGAATTCGAGCCCTTCGCAGGGTCTCCTCAAACCCGGTCAGTACGGTTCGGCTGACCCGTCTCATCAATGCCCGGGTATCAGGGTCGTTTTTCTCGTACTTCCTGATTAGTTCCCGAATCGCATTCTCAGGGTCCGGATCCTGAGAGATCAGCTTGCCTAGAAGATCGAATTCCTCAGGGTATTTGCTTCGGAGGTCTGCGGCTATGCCTACCCATTCGTCGAGGGATTTTGTGGTGGCGACGATGTCCGCGTCTAAGGCCTTGGCCTTCTTGAGGAGGGCAAGTCGCTTCTTCAGCTCTTCAATCTCGACAAGGGTTGCGGTTACGGAGTAGATTTTTCCGATGAAATGGTCCGGCTTTCCCTCCGGAGTCGGCTCGTTCAGTAGCTTGTAGCCGTAAGCCATTATGGCGACCTGTCTTCCCGTGTCGTCTATGTAGAAGTGGGTCTGGACGATGTGTCCCCGTGCACTGAGCAGACGTGCTATCGTGTCGCCAAATATTGAGTTCTTGGCGGTACCTATGTGGATGGGTCTCGCGGGATTTGCGCTAGTATGTTCTACAATGGTCTTCTCTGGAGCACTTGTTTTGAGGAGTCCGTATTCTGCTCCGGCTCGCTGAACCGATTTGAGAGTGAGCTCGGTGAGTCTTGCAAGGTTTGCGCGGAAATTTACGTAGCCAGGTTCAGTCGCCTCAATTGATTCGACAAGGTCGAGTTTTGCGAGCCGTTTGGTGGTATCTGCTAGGGTTCTGGCTACTTCGATCGGCTTCCTCTTCTCGATTTTCGCCAATTCGAAGCTCAATGAGCTGGCAAGATGGCCAAAGGTCGGGTTGGGCGGATCTTCGAGGGTTGACACGATATCGAGGTCTGGAAGATCATGTCCCGAAGTTTTCCGGAGAGATAAGTACCCTTTTTTCAGCGCCGTCTCGCATTCGCGCCTGAAAGATCCGAAAGGATTGGCCTGATCCTGTTTCTCCTGTCTGAGTGTCTGCGCCAAGTCCGGAGTCACACGAGTGTCGCAAGATTCCGCCCAAGGTTCTTATTAGGACATTCGTGAGTCGTCGAATTTGCGGGGGTGCGCTCTTTCGATGTTGGTCGTTAGTCCCTTCGAAGTCATTTCGATCTTTCTAATGTCGATTCTCGCAGGCCTGGTAGGCGCAGTCTTCGGCCTCGGCGGGGGGATCTTGATTATTCCGTTTTTGACGCTTGTGGAGGGTGTTCCGGTGCCTTATGCTGTGGGGGCCAGTATCGTCTCGGTTGTTGCGACCTCCAGCGCCTCTGCAGCCACGTATGTTCAGGATCGGCTTACGAATCTGAGGCTGGGAATGTTTCTTGAGGTTGGAACCGTTCTCGGCGCTATTACTGGGGCCTTTGTGGCTGCTTTTCTCGCTCCTGGGATTCTTCTTGTTCTCTTCGGAATCCTGCTGATCTATGCGTCCACGATCATGATTGTTGGTCGGAGGGTCGATTTTCCATCGGGAGTTGTTCCTGATAGGATTTCTCGGAGGCTTCGGTTGGGCGGTGAATATTTCGATCCTGCGACCGGTGCTACTAGCCGGTATGAGGTGACGAATACTCTTCGGACTCTGAGTATCAGCGGCATCTCCGGTATAGTCTCGGGGCTGCTGGGGATTGGTGGGGGGATAATTGGGGTTCCTACTATGAACTTGTTGTCAAAGGTGCCGGTGAAGGTGGCTTCTGCAACTAGCAATTTTATGATCGGTGTAACTGCTGCGGCGAGTGCTTCTGTCTACTTTGTTCGGGGTGATGTACAGCCTTTGCTTGTGGCTCCCTTGATGGTCGGTGTCGTGGTTGGTGCTGCTGTTGGTACGCGGTTGCTTCGGAGGACTCCTCCGCTCAGGGTCAAGCTGCTATTTGCTATCCTACTCGTTACAGTGTCGGTTGCGATGATTCTGAAGGGATTCTTTCCGCAGATAGTGTTGTGAACCGGGTTTGGATCTTAACCGGATTGTCGCCCAGTCGTTGCGGGTCGGGGTTCTTGTCAGCGCTGTCCTGAGTCTTCTTGGTCTTTCTTTGTGGGCCTTTGGCGGTTTTGGTAGCGTGAGTGTTCCAGCTGTGTTGAGTGTCGGAGTCATAATTGGACTCGCGTTTACCGGAGACCTGACGGGAATAGTGTATCTAGGAGTGATAGTATTGATCGCTACGCCAATTTTCCGGGTCGCGATCTCGTCGATATACTTCGCCGCTGAGAGGGATCGCGCGTACGCTGGGATCACGATTCTAGTCCTCGGAATGCTCTTGCTCGCCTTGTATTCCGGAGCAGCGGGCTAAGCAAGACTAGCCTCTTTCTAGTTGACACGCTTGGACTGAGACTCTCGACCGCTTCTGCGTCGCGAGGTATGCTGTGCAAGACCCCCCCTTTTGGGGGAGGTCTCTGGTTGTTTCGCGCGGATTCTGGGCGAGTCTCATGATTCAGGCCCCAATTCAGGCTTGGATACATTATCAATTTTACGGGTCGTCAAGAAGGATTTGCTATGCAATTAAGCGACAGGGCGCCAGATTCGAGATCAGGGCTGATAATAGCCGATTTCACAATCTTCTCTTCCCGGATTCACCATTCTCGCACGCAAGGATTGTGGAAAAGTTATAGGAATTTCTTGTCGAGATGCTCTTCCTGTCTTGGTGGGATTACGGGCTCGTTTTTTCGAGACGGGTGCGTTATCGGCTTGTCTAGTCTTTTTCGGTCCCTGTGGATTCCCCTAGGGATAAGCGTGGAATAGTATGGTCTGGAAATCGCGGGCTTAGATTCGGGATCGGGGCTGATAATGGGCGATTTACCGCTGGGGATTTCGGGCCATGAAGGAAACCGGATCAGGCAGGGACCGGTGAACGTGGAATTCTCGAGGGTTCACGAAGGGCGGGGGGGCGGGAAAAACAGGCCCCCGGGGGATCATGATTTAGTTAGCAGAAAAAATAGTTAGCGGAAAGCGGTTTGATGGCGAGGTCAAGTGGTATCGGTCCTGTGGTCCTTCCTGCTGGCTTGCGTCGTCACTTGGCGCTGTTTGTGCTCGGATGCTGGAAAAGGGGTTGGGAACCGGGGGGCTGCTAGGCGAATATTTCCTGGTCGCCTTGTTTACGCCTGAGATATCCCTTCTTCCAGGCAAACGCGACGAGCCCTATTGCGCCGATCGCCCCGGTAGCCGAGACCAAAGTTTGACTCTTCGAGGATAACCAAGATGGTTTTACCTCAAAAGTGTGCAAGGCGGTGCCGAGCGCGGAGTTGGGACCTTGTGCGGTTGCCAAGAGCGCGTAGGTGCCTATCGGACCAGTTGTCGGAACGGCGTAGACGGCCATGAACAGGCCTCCGGAGACTCCCTTAACAGTGAGTGAAACGTTCGATCCGTCAGGCTTGATCAGTGTCAAATGAATCTGGATGCTCGGAGCCTGAATAGCCAGTCCGTTTTGGAAGATTAGAACATACACTGTTGCGGTGTCTCCGGGGAAGTATATCGTGCCAGTGTCAATCGAGACAGTTAGCGGCGTGGGCTCGGCGAGGACCTGGAACGGAGCTGTCGCGTTAACTCCGGTGACCAAGCCTAGGGCTTTGATGAGGTGTGGTCCTGGTTGTGCGTGCGGCACGTTGAATGTGAAGACGAAAGAGCTGTTTGATGCGAATGCCTCTCCGAGGAATTGGTCGTCGAAGGTTACCCAGAACGCCTGGTTCTGCGGGTAATATCCGGGTTGGAACAAGATGAAACCAGACCCGTTGATTTGGACCTTGGTTCCCACAGGTCCGCTAGGCGGTGTCACCCTCAAAACTGGCGGTGGAAAAACGACCAATGTTGAAGTGGTCAAGTGGATAAGTGAACCGCTTCTGCCCGTCACGGTAAGAGTGTAATTCCTAGGAGGCGTATTTGGTCCGGTAAGGATGATCACGGATGTATAGCTGCCTCCGTAAATTGTGAGGATGGTGTCACGAAGAGAGACCCGAGGACCGTTAGGAACTAGTGGCGAGATCGAGACGCTGAGTGTTACGTTGAACGGCGGTAACGGCCCAGTACAGCAAGGAGATCGTTCTACATTAACACCCAGAAGTCCGGTAAATCCCGCGAGTACCTGGATTGTCGGTGGATATGTTTGGATTGTGAAGTCTGGGGGGCCGACCACGGTTACACTCACGATGTCCAAACCAGACAGGAATCCATTGGACCCTACAACGAAAACAAGGTAGGTGCCGGGTGGCGTTGTGGAGTACGGTTTTATGAGCATCGTTGAAAAGAAGTACTTTCCAGGAAATATTGCCACGTTGGTCGGGGCAAATGATATGTTGAATGCCGAATTTGGCGCAGGCGCAGGTGAGCCTGTGTTTTGAGGTGACGATAAAGTGACTGTTGTGTTTAGATTCGAGGTGATTAGAGCAACCAGAACTGTTGTGCTTGAACCCGAAGTTATTGTGATCTGATGCGGTGATACGCTCAGGGCAAAGTTAGGTGCCAAGACTCTTACGGTTGCGGTTACATTATGAGATAGGATTCCTGCCGTTCCTATTATGATGACCCCATAATCACCTGGAAGAATGGTAGATGATGCTGTTATGCTCATTGAAGAAAATGCGGACGTTGCTGGCCCTAAGGTCAGAATTGAGGGATTGAACGACAACGTCAAGCCTTGCGGCGAAATCGCGGAAAGAGAGACAGCGCCGGTCAGGCCGAAGCTAGTAGCCTGTATCCCGTCGGAATAGGTGAAGTTCTGTCCAGGGTTTATTGACACGAAACCTGGACCGGATAATGTGAAGTCATTGGGTGGTTTCGACGGAATGACTGTCAGGAGGATTGTCTTTGACCATTTGAGTCCGTTGCTGTCGGTGATCCTGAGAGTTACAGAGTATTTTCCGGCGAATTGATAGAGGTATGCTGTCGTGCTATTAGCACCTGAATCTCGGACCGGCAGGGGACTAAATGTGTCGCCGAACGTCCAAAAGTAATCCGTGATTACGGCACCTGGCGATGGAAGGCTAGCGTTGCCATGAAGTGTTATGACTTGATTGGCGGTCGGATTTAGTGGCGACCAGGTGAAATCGGCCTTGGGCGGCGTGCACGGGGAGCCATTGCAACTAAGGCTGGTGTAATATCCATCATGAACTGTGGCAGGAATCGACGACCCCGCAAGTGCCAAGGAGTACTGTTTGATCTGAATCTGGCTGAAATTCGGGGCAGTCGTGTTAACGCTGAGAGTTAGAAAGAAAATGTTTCCCTGGGTACTGTTGGCTGTCGCCCCTCCTAGAATCGTCTGGGCGAATGACACCACACCAGGCCCGTCATCGGGCCCGCAGAGGCCATTTTGTCCAGCAATGGCTGAGATACCGTCCAGACAGTCCCGGACCAGGGCGGTCGGATAGATTGTTTGGGAAAGTACGTTTGTCGAATAGTTTAGGTTTGACGCATGCAATACGTGGTAGTCATATTCGATCGTGACTGCGACTCCATTGATTGAGGGAGATCCTGTCAAATTAACCGCGATGGTTATTGTCTTTGACGCGCGGGCCAGATCGATGGTAGCATAAGGGTCAACGGCTACGACCGTTCCCTGACCAACAGGGACGACAATAACACTGACCGAAGCAGAATGGGAATGGCCACCGCCACTGCCCGTTATGGTTACGGTGTAGGTTCCGATCGACCCGGCGCACGAGAGGATGCTTGTTCCTGAAATCGTGAAGTTCAGCGAGATTATGGTTGAACTGAGGCTACATGACAATCCTGAAACTGGTGTCACTGCGAATGAGAGAGCGACTGGTCCAGCAAAACCGTTTAAGGAAATCACAGTAATGGTGGAGGTCATGCCATAGCCAGGGGCGGCGGATAGTGTTGACGGGTTTGCGCTTATCTGGAAATCGGAGGCAGATCCAACCCCCACGGTGAGCATGGCTGCATGGGCTCTTGTGAAGCCGTTGAGGGTGGTGTTGCTGTTAATCATCAGCGTGAACGTCCCCGAGGGCGTGCTTGCCGTCGTGGTCACTGTGAGAATGGACGTTCCGGTGCCTCCAGAAATTGTATAGGTACTAAGTGATGCGCCAATCCCGGCAGAACTGGCAGTTGCAGGAATTGCTACGCCGAGCCTCACCAAGCCGCTGAAGCCGGCCTTCGGCGCGACGATGACAGCAACAGGTTTGACGCCGGGGGCAAGTATCGAGATCGTGGTTTGGTTCAATCCTAGACTATAGTCGGTGATAGCGAGCTGTAGGGAGAAGGCTGCGGACAGAGAGCTCGTGGTAAAAGTGACCATGTCCTGAGTCTGGTATGTGGCTGTAACGGTTGCAATGTACACTCCAGCTGGCACGTTGGTAGGCACGGTCCCGGTCTGTGTGAATGTCTGTTGAGACACGCCGGTTAGGTCGATAAAGGGAGCTGACAACGATACTGTCGGACGAATACCTGTTCCGTTGATGGTTGCGGCCAAGTTTAGTTGTGCAGTGCTCGTCGTGTTGAACCCGTTTTGAGACATTGCCGAGAATGTTGTTGTGGGGAGTGAGTGGGTTGGTGCGCCGGCGAGTGATGATCCCAGACTGGCTGCAGTCGTTGAAAGGGTGGCATACGCGAGGACAGTCGTGTCACTGTTGTCGAATCCTCCTGTCTGAGTAGACTCAGGAACCGGAGTGACTGTACCGTTTGATAAGGCTACACAGAGGTTCCCGTTGCTTGAGCTTCTCGGGTCGCAGCCGTTCTGGTAACCTATCGTGACTCCGCCGGGCGCAGTGGTACCAATGATGCTAAAGATCGCAGTGAATAACAAGCCTGTTGCCCCAGGAGGAGAGAGAAAACCAAAAGGACCTACAACCGCGAGGTGCACGGTAGAGGGGTTGTCTGCGGACGGGCAACTTGCTCCAGTGATCAAGACGCCCCCAATACACTCTGTCAGTCTGATTGAGCCGGTGGGCATTATGCTCCCAGTCAGATCTGCCCCGTAAGGCTTCACCTTAGAAACATCGCTCGAGTTGAGAGCAATATCGAACCCTATCAATCGAGCAGTATTATTGATCATACTCGGGATCCTTACCAAACTATTCGGTGTAGTCAGCGGCCCGCTGAAGGGTAACTTGCGCGATGCAGACAGTTCCCGTGATCGCCCCTTCCGCCCGAAATGGGAGTGCTTGAAGCATTGCAAGGACGGCTAAAGTAGCGATAATCGAGCCCAGTATCCTTCGTTTATGAAAAGCCCTCAAACCAACTGATTCCAAGTTAGTCTTCTTTCGGTCAAGAGTTAAGCTTTCCGCCTGCCGTCCTAATCTTTCTCGCTATATCACGAGCATCCTCTGGAAATAGAGAGCCATGACGGTACGCGGGTGGAATCTGCCGCAAAACTTCTGATAGCTTGCCGATGGCGGCGCGAGAGTTGGGAAGAGGACTCGTTCACTCAGCCGGTCCATCGCCCCTTTGGCGCAGCCTCTGAAGCTGTCTCAGTTTCTTCGCTTCCTGGGCTTGCGGGGAGTTTGGAAACGATCAGATGTGTAGTTCGGGTAAACTACGCCCATCAACGGGAGTCTCTCCGTTGACAAGGGAGGAAAGGGCGGGATTCCCTTGATCTTGTCATTCTCTGCGGGTTCTTCAGGGGTCGAATCGTCATACGGAACGACCTTGAGGGTCCAAGAATCGCTGAGAACCCTGTAGCCGTCGAGACCTTCATGATCAAGGAACTTGTGAAGAAGCAACTTGACATCTCGACCCTTCTCATCCTCGACCTCAATCCTTGTTGCCATCTACCTTGATCCGCGCCTGGAATCTTCGACTGAAGGAACTTGGTTGTAGCTCCCGCTTCCCCGGGTAGCATCTTCAACTCTACAATTACCATATAACTACCTAGACAATTCAGGGTCTATCGTCGCATTTTAGCCTGTTCAAGATAGGAAAAGGAGGACGGTACTCATAGAACAGCGAAAAGAAGGAATAAATTGTCGCGGCCTAGTCTGGCCTAGATGGGCAAACGGTTGTCGGTGGCGGTTCAGGGATTCCACCCCTCAAGCTTCCTGTCCGAAGAGACGGCAAGACTCCGCGAACTCGTCCAAGAAAAGAAAATCATCTCAGCTATATCAGGCGGCGTCGACAGCACCGTCGCAACCATGGTCGCGAGAGAAGCTCTCGGCGACAAACTACTACCGATCATGATAGACACAGGCTTTCTCCGGGCTGGGGAACCTGAACGGGTCAAAGAAAGACTCGCAACGTCTCCAACCTCTCTAACGGTGCGTCTTGTCCACGCCAGTGGTCGATTCCTTGCCTCAGTCAAAGGAGAAACAACCGCCGAGGAAAAGCGAAAGAAATTCCGACAAACATTCTACCAAATCCTCAAAGAAGAAGCCGAGAAAGAAGGTTGCGAATTCATCCTACAGGGCACCATTGCTCCTGACTGGATCGAGACCCAGGGTGGGATCAAGACGCAGCACAACATTCTAGAGCAGGTTGGTATAGATCCCGCAACAACCTATGGCTTCAAGATCATCGAGCCTCTAGCCGACCTCTACAAGGACCAGGTGCGAACGCTCGGGCGTCACCTTAACCTTTCAAATGAACTCTCTGAGAGGCAACCCTTCCCAGGGCCAGGACTCCTCGTCCGATGCATCGGAAACGTGACCAAGGAAAAGATCCGTGTGCTCAAAGAAGCGACAAAGATGGTCGAGACAAGCCTTGCTCCTTTCAACTACGAGCAGTACTTTGCAGCGGTAATAGAGAACAGGTTCGCTAAGGACCCCTCGCTCGAGACTGTCTCAGAAACTGCGAGTGAGGCACTTGGACTTCCGGAGTCCGAGGTCCACACGGAGGTCTTTGAGGACAGGGTGACGGGGGTGAAAGGGGACCAGAGATGCTATGGGTTGCTGGCCGGCGTCAAGCTCTCAGAAGAATCGCGCGAGACCTATGGCTGGCTCCAAGATAGGCTTCGCCAGCTTCAGGCGGGAATAGTGGAAAAGTTCCCGGATATCACTAGAGTAGCATTGCTCGTCAAGGAACGAAGAGGCGGGGGACCCTTATCCATTCTCGTCAGGGCGGTTTCAACCAGGGATTTCATGACTGCTGCAGTGTCCCCTGTGCCATGGAAGATCCTCAAAGACATCGGCCAGCAAATCCTGAAGGAAGAGAGCGTTAGCCGGGTTTACTACGACATCACACCGAAACCACCTGGAACCGTCGAGTTCGAATAAGACATGACGATAATACCAGTCGTATACGTCAAAGGTCAGTACAATCACCTGATCGTTCGAAACCTCAAGGAACTAGGGGTAGAATCCAAGCTACTGCCACCATCTGTCCCTCTCGAACAGCTCGAATCGATGAACCCGGACGCGCTGGTAATGGGGGGAGGCCCGCAAAGCGTAAGATCTCCCAACCAACTGACTGGCGAGCTTGCGGATGCAGCCCGGTTAATCAGACAAGTTAAACTGCCCATGCTCTGTATCTGCGTCACTCACCAGCTACTCGCCACAGCTTTTGGTGGAGTCACCGAAGCCGCACAGAAACCAGAGTTTGGTCCGGTAGAAATTTCGGTCATTGACGAAGGACGAATTCTTGAAGGATTAAAGCCAAGTTTCACCGCGTGGGAGTCTCACAACGATGAGGTGGTAAAGGCACCAGAAGGTTTCCACGTGCTTGCCAAGTCAGACAACTGCGCAATTGAAGCCATGCGACATGACGACAGAGACGTATTTGGAGTCCAGTTCCACCCGGAAGTCTCTCACACACTGAAAGGCGTGGACTTGTTCAGGAACTTCCTACATATCGTCGAAGAACATAAGCGAACATAGCTCCTCTGCTCGCTGACAATCATTCGAAGGGACAAGCGAGCGCCCAATTTCACCGGGTTCTGAGATGGGAGTCTTCTCTGGATTCTCCCAAGTAACGACTACACAGTAGTTAGTGGCCAAGTAGGTCGTTTCTGACGGTCAGAGATTTCCTGCGGAGAAGAGACTGTCTCAGCCCACTCTACGACAAAGTCAACCAGCTGGTGGCGGAGCTCTTCGCCCTTAGACTGAGACCGTCTAAGGGTCCTAATATTATCGGCGAGTTGAATCGAACCCAACACATCCTTCGTCCATTTCTCAAAATCCCTCCGTCCAATATGGTACTCCAGAGATTCTAATGGCACGATTTTGAGGGCTTCCAGGAATTCTCCAATTGAGGAGGCGAGTATTCCCGAATATAGTCCAAGACCAGTGTCAAAGTAGAATGACTTGTCCCTTGGAACCGCCATGATCCCATCTACGGTAGCGTCCGCTTCAACCCTGGTATTAGGCCACAATCGACTCCCAGGCAGAATCTTTGCTCGGTCTCCGAGCGTGCAACCCTGCCCGATTATGGCACTATCAATGGTTACGTTGTCGCCCACAATCGCTCGCTCACCAATTATCGTTGATTTCACTGAACAATTACTTCCGATTTCCGTATGACGAAACGTAACCGTTTGATCCAAGAATGTCCCTGAGCGTATCTGGGAATCTTCCTCCAAGACCGTTCCAGGCTGGATCTTAACATCATCTTCAATCTTGGCATCATTGTCGAACCATGACGGACCAGAAATCTGAACACGTTGACCCATCCTGATGTTTCCCCTCACGAAAACCCGCGGTTTAGAATTGCCGAGTGCCCTTGAGTCGGTAGGAGGATCCTGATCTAGCTTGCCTAGGACCCAGCCAGCTCCTCTCAAATAGCCCTTGAGTTCTCCCACGTCCACCCAAAACGACTTGGAAGCGAACCCGAAGAGATGTTCACCTACTCGCATTAGGTAGGGGAATAGGTCCCGAGCAAAGTCCCACTTTTCATCCTCTATGTAATCGACGACATCGGGTTCGAGAATGTAGAAGCCAGTGCTCGCGAGGTTACTAAGCGCTGTGCCTGGTACCGGTTTTTCTAGAAACTTGACAATTTCCTCCCTCTTCCCCAGAACCGCGATTCCATAAAGGGACGGGTCTTCCACTTCAGTAAGAGCGATGGAAACTTCTCCTCCCCTGTCCAAATGAAAGTGAACCATTTCGGTCAGGGAGATTTCGCTGATTGTGTCAGATTGGACGACCAGAAATGTTTCGTCCAGAAGATGAGCGGCCAGTTTCAGGCTTCCAGCGGTTCCGAATGCAACTCCTTCCGGTTCGACAACGTATGTGATTCTGACCCCGAACCGGGAGCCGTCTCCTAGATAGCCCATCAGTTGATCTTTGAGATAGCCAACGATGATGATAACGTCGTGAAATCCGTTCGAGGACAGATGGGAGAGTACGTAGTGGATTATTGGGTTGGGACCGAGTGGAAGCATTGGCTTAGGCCGGGTAAAGGTAAGAGGTCTTAGACGGGTTCCTTCGCCCCCGGCTAGAACAACAGCCTTCAAGGTTCACGCGAGTTCTAGGTCAACGATACCCGCATCCGGCCCCCACAAGAGACTGAAGCCAGTCACGTATAAAGTGCCTAGAAGGTGAAAAGAGGGAAGCTCTGACCGCAAATCTTCCGCTCCTAGTGCCAGCCTTGATATTACAATTCCAACAAGTCGTGACCCTGGGTTATTTGGAGAGTAGCCACCATGACAACGTAATCTCGACCAAAGAGAAGAGCGCTAAGCCCATGAGATAAGTGAAACCCGTGCTTGGGGATCGAAACCTAGTAGCGGCGACGCCGACCGAAGACCCATCATCGTTGGTATTGCAGGAGGAGTGCTAAAGAATGCTGATTGCCGGTGTTCCCTCGCTAGCAATGGTTGCGATACCTAACCCCTTTAAGTTTCCCAGACTGGACCCTCGTGAAGAAAGGCACTGCAGATGCTCTCGACAAGCCAGCAAGCCCCGATGGGCAATCGTTCCACCCTAATTACCATTGGGAAGAACGGAGAACTCAGGCACCTATTCTGGCCTACACAAAACTATCCTCAGCATGTTCGGGGATCTCTACCGGGAATCATATGCGGGAAGGGTCAGAACGAATCCTTCAGCTGGTTGACAGACGACCCTTGGACAAGAAGACAGAGATATCTTCCCGATAGCACTATTCTTGAAACAACTTTCACTGACAATCGTAATGGTTTCGAAGTAAGGGCTACGGATTTCGTCTTGCCCAGCAAGGATGCCCTTGTCAGAGTTTTCGAGATATCCAACAAGAACGTGGCTCCCATTGACACAAGTTTCCTCTACTACAACGACTTCAACATAGCCGAAACCCCTGTCGGTGATGCCTGCTACTACGACCAGAGATCTGACACTATCATCTCCTACAAGCGAAACTATTGGTTCACCTTTGGAGGTCAGAGACGATCTTCCGCCCATCAATGCGGGGTCCACGAAGAGGCATCAGATGCCTTCGTTGACGCAAAAGATGGCAAACTGTCCGGAAACCCTCTCGCCCTATATTCAGGGACGAGAGGAGTGAATTCCTGTCTCAAGTGGGACCTTGGAAGTCTGAATCCAGGTGTCAAAGAACAACTTGTTCTCTTGATGTGCTTCGCACACAACAAGCAAGACGCCTTGTCTCTAATCGATACTGCAAGGAAGAGCTCGCTTCCGGAGATGGTTAATGACGTCAACAAATACTGTCAAGACTGGCTTAGAAATGCCAAAGTTGCTAGAGTTCCAGAAGCCTGGGAGGATCTGCTCAGAAGGTCCCTTCTAACTCTGAGAACACTTGTATCTCCAGACTTCGGAGGAATCGTCGCCGCCCCGACGCTAGAGCCAGATTACAGATACGTCTGGTCCCGAGACGGGACATATGTCGCATACGCGCTAGACCGCTGCGGCTACCACAAAGATGCAGAAGCCTTCTATCGTTGGTGCAAAGAAGCTCAGGAGCCGAACGGTGGATGGAATCAAAGATACAATATTGAAAAGACTCCCGCGCCATCCTGGGGAGAGCAGGAAGACCAGTGCGCCACGATCCTATGGGGCTTCGGACAGCACTACGAACTGACTAAGAATCGAGACTTTCTGGAAGACGTTTGGCCCACCATAGAGAAAGGCGTTGAACATCTCTTGCTCGGAAGAGACCCGGAAACCGGTCTTGTCGGGCCATCGCTGGACCTCTGGGAAGAGAAGAGCGCACTACATACCTACACGAACTCGGCGGCATACGGGGCGCTGAGAGAGAGCGCTAAGATAGCGTCAGTCCTCGGACGTGACGCGCTAGCAGAATCCTGGAAGAAAGAGAATGGCATTCTGCAAAGTGCCATTGTCAAGCATCTCTGGAATGAACAGAATAATCGTTTCCTGAAATCAGTCAAGCCCGTGGACAATGACATTGACACCGCGATCATAGGACTATCCTTCCCATTTTGCGTATTACAGCCTGATGACCCTAGAATGCTGAGCACGGCTCATCAGATCGAAAACGCCTACCGCTACACCGCCGAAGGGATCGGAAGATATCCGAGCGACGTTTACCAGGGAGGCAACCCTTGGTTCATTACGACACTCTGGATGGCGTTGTACCATTGCCAGCTCGGCAACTACCAGAAGGCCAAGACCCTCATCGACTGGTCAGCAAGGCACGTTGACGAGCTCCAGCTTTTCGCAGAACAAGTAAACAGAGAGAACGGAGAGCCCGTTTCAGCCTCGCCCTTGGCATGGTCGCACGCTATGTTCATACTTAGCCTTCTAAACTTCAAGGAAGCATAGCTACATGATCTTGCTGTAGCATGTGGGCCTAAGTTGTTCTCTTCTGGATCCTATTGATTCTCGTCTTAACCACGTCCACAAGACGCATGCGCAACTGTTCTCCAGAAAGCTTCTTCTCATTCAAACCGGTGATTTGTCGAGCAAGCGAATCCTCCCCCAGCATCCTCAGCCAGTTCTCGAAATCTCCACGGCCAGTATGGAACTGGATGGAGGCAATATCAATGCTGCTCAACACTCCAACAAAGTCGGACAAGTTTCGAGCCGCCGCTCCGGTCGGGGCTCCTATCGACCTGTAGAAATAGAACGCATTCTGCGGCGGAACATCTCGAAGTACACTCGCAGTTTCCTTCAAAGTCTTGGCTACAGGCATCAACTTCACTTCCGAGTTGTCAGATACAAAATGGTTTCGCTTTAGGCTTTCTCTCTTAATTATCCCTTAGAGGCGGCTATTGACCGTCTGGGATGCTGACGAGGAGAGTGACTTCTCAACAACCCTCACTGAGCCGGGGGGCACATTCAGTAAAAAGAGTTTGGATGCTTAGTTATGAGTGCGCAGGACTCGCACAGGCTGGCGGTTTAGGAGAGGCTGTCGCGGGACTTGCCAGAACCCTCGCACAAGACTCCAAGATAGAAGTCACGGTTTTCCTCCCGAGTCATGGGAGGCACCTGGACCAGGACTTGAGAACAGCGTACAACCTGAAGGACGAAACGACTTTCATCGCGAACGGGTACAGAACGGGGACAGACCACCTCCATTATCGTTACTTAGCCGGGATTGAACGGGGCCACAGAGATTCAGTCCGCTACGCGCTCGTAAAGGGCTTGGATGGACGGACAAGCAAATGGCTCAATCACCGAACTCTCTACGATAGCAATGTCGTGTTTGAAAAAATGAGCTTGTTCGCGAGAACAGTGAAGACATACTCAGACTACCTGCTCGCCACAGGGTCGCTTAGCAACCTTCCCGATTTGATTCACGCCCACGACTGGCATATGATCCCAGCAGGAGTTGCCTTGAAGCAGTCTCTTGAGGAAAATCGTGTGCGAGTTCCACTAGTATTCACTATCCATCTGCTTGGGCGTGTTTCCCTGCCTTGGCATTACGGATCGGACGCATGGTGTGGAATCCAGGATCTTCAGCATGATGTAAGGATTGGAAGGAAAGGGGTCTTCACACTTGGATACCGTCAGGTCTGGGAAGCGTACTGTCACGACTCCCTAGAAAGGTTTGGATGTTACGAGGCGAATTATGTCACTTCCGTGAGCAGCTCTTACCTGACCCATGATGTTTCCGATTACGTCGGGAACGCGATCAAAGGGAAGAGTGGACACGTCTACAATGGATGCGATTGGGATAACGAAGAGATCAATTCAATGGTTCGAGTCGATCAAACTGGCGAGAAACCCATCGGTCTGAATGATCAGTACCTAAATCGCTGGGACCTCAGGAGACAACTTCTCACTCAAGGCCTGGCTGAAGCGAGACCGACAGTGGAGGGTCAAAATAATCTCGATGGATCTCAAGAACGACGAGATCAGAGCAAGCGGCTGATTGAGCCCTTTGAAGAGGACGGATCTCTCGTTCTTATGACAGGGAGATTGAGCCCACAGAAAGGCGTCGATATCCTCCTTGACGCGGTCCCACGTATTCTCAAAGTACTCCCAAGCACCAAGTTCCTATTCTTCCTACTGCCATCAAATGATCCGGACTCAAACAAGTCAACCAGTATGGTTGCTGCAGGTTACCCGAGGAATGTTAGACTTATCATGGGCAGGGACCGTCCGCTCTATCTCCTTTCCCATGTTGCAGCGGACGTTTACGCAATGCCCTCCAGGGTGGAGCCATTCGGGATCAGCGCCCTCGAAGCAATGATCACCGGGAACCCCGTCGTTGGGGCCGACGTCGGCGGCCTTAGAGAAACAGTTCTTGACATCCAAAAATACGGCGATACGGGAACAGGAATCTTGACTCCCGCCGAAGACGCGAGGTCTCTCTCCTCTGCCCTGATTTCTATGATAATAACGATGAAGATCGACGAGTCATCACAGCGTGGAGAAGTAGACATGAGCGATTCGGTGGAAGAGATTCCTTCCAAACCTATCAGGGAAATGGTCGGCAAGAACCCGCGGTTCGGATCGATGATCAGGGAGAACTGCAGGAGCAGAGTTGAAGAGAAGTTCAGATGGAAGAACGCGGGTCTCCTCGCACTCGCCCGGTACGCAAAGGCGAAACAATTATCCACGAAACCAACGGTCTATTCCAAAGGCGGAAAGTCATCGAGAAACTGAATTATTATCCAAACTACGCTCAAACCTCGTTCTTGAAAAACAGGGCTCCCAGAGGCGGTAGATTAATCCGAATTGAATGTTCTTTGCCGTGAAATGCGTGAGCGTCGGTACTTACTCCGCCAAGATTACCCTGGCCGCTACCACCATATTCGACGGCATCACTGTTCAGGATTTCCTTCCAGTATTCACTTCCGCTAACCCCCAGTCGATAGTTCTTTCGGGGCAGCGGGGTGAAATTCAGCACAACTAGGACTTGATTTTCCTGGGTCTTTTCTTTCCGGACGAAGCTGATTATGCTCTTTTCCCAGTCTTTGGTGTCCACCCATTCGAAGCCACTTCTCTCGAAGTCCATCTGGTGAAGCGCCTCTTCAGTTCGGTAGGTCTTGTTGAGGTCTTTCACCCATTGGTGAAGCCTCCTATGCGGTTCCTGTTCTAGTAAATGCCAGTCGAGGCTCTCCTCGAAGTTCCATTCGTTCCGCTGCCCGAAATCTCCACCCATAAAGAGGAGTTTCTTCCCAGGATGACCGTACATGTAGCCGTAGAGGAGTCTGAGGTTAGCGAACTTCTGCCAGGTATCACCTGGCATCTTGTCGAGCAGAGAACGCTTCCCGTAGACGACTTCATCATGGGATAATGGGAGGATGAAGTTTTCCGAGAACGCGTACCAGAGACTGAAGGTGAGCTGGTCATGATGGTGCTTTCTGTAAACGGGGTCCTTGGCGAAGTATTCCAGCGAGTCATGCATCCAGCCCATGCTCCACTTCATACCGAAACCGAGCCCTCCCACGTAAGTTGGGTGTGATACCATAGGCCACGCGGTTGATTCTTCCGCGATCATTTGGACGTCAGGCTGAGCGCGGTATACTGCCTGGTTGAGCTCCTTGATGAAGGATAGTGCTTCCAGATTCTCCCTGCCCCCATACATGTTAGGCGTCCACTCACCCTTCTTCCGGGAGTAGTCCAAGTAGAGCATTGAGGCTACTCCATCGACTCTGAGTCCATCGGCGTGGTATTTGTTTAGCCAGAAGACCGCACTGCTCGCCAGGAAAGATCGGACTTCATTCTTTCCAAAATCAAAGATGAAACTCTTCCAATCTGGATGATTTCTCTTCTGAGGGTCAGAATACTCGAAAAGGTGTGAGCCATCATAGCAAGCAAGTCCGTATGCGTCTGATGGAAAGTGAGAGGGGACCCAGTCCAGGATTACTCCGAATCCTTTTTTGTGAAGCTCATCGACGAGGTGCAAGAAGTCTTCGGGTATGCCGAACCGGCTCGTGGGCGCGAAATAGCCCAGAGTTTGGTACCCCCAAGACCGACTGTAGGGATGCTCCATCACGGGCATAAATTCCACATGAGTGTACTGCATCTCTTCTAGGTAGCCCGGCAGGTCCCTCGCCAACTCTCGATAGGTTAGCCATCGCTGGTTGTCTTCTGGGACCCGCTTCCAGGATCCGAGATGGATCTCGTAAATGGCAAAGGGCGAGTCTAGAGAATTGTTCTTCGATCGGTCTTTCATCCATTCTTTGTCATCCCAAGAATGTTTGAGCTCCCAGACGACTGATGCTGTTCGAGGTGGGATTTCCCAGAGTAGGGCGAACGGGTCCCCTTTTTCCATGGAATATCCGGCATGGATTCTGGACTCGATATTGTACTTGTAAAGAGCGCCTTTAGCGAGTCCTGGTATGAACCCTTCCCAGATCCCGGAGCCGTCGCTCCTAAGTTTCAGAGAGTGACTATTTTTCCGCCATTGATTGAAATCTCCAATCACGTGGACCTGTTTGGCATTAGGAGCCCACACCGCGAAATGTGTGCCTTCTTCCCCGTTGAGCTGGATGGGGTGGGAGCCTAGTTTCTCATAGAGTTGGATGTGTCTTCCTTCTTTGAAGAGATGAATGTCGTATGGCGTCAGTAGCTCGTGTTCGATAACCGTATCCATGGTTGGGAAAGCTCCTCGGCCCTTGGCTGGCAATGACGGACCCATGAATCAATTGAAGGTTCCTAGTAACAATTTCATCACAGGTCGAAATCCGGTACCTTTCTGAGCTGCCAGCTAACTTCGCCCTTCTCGGTATCTATCCAGATCAGGAACGCCTTGCCTGTTGAACCTTGCGACCGGAAGGAGTTTAGGTCCTCAATTAGCTTCCGATCGACGACAGCTTCAGCGGACGCCCCTTCACCGGTGTTAGGGTCCACGAGTTCGAAGCTCAGCCTAGTCATTGCTTCCTCCGGAATAGCTGAGTATCGTAGCACGTGGAATCCTCGGCCGTCCAGACTCAGAAGGATTGGCTTGTCAACAGGATCAGGGCTCAAGCGATGACGAGTCCGATTACCTTCGTAGGTGTAATAGTCTCTTCTTGCTGACCATGGGGGTTGTGGGAACCGTTACGTCCCCGAACTTCCAACAAGTCGTGAAGAACTAGGTCCCATATCGACTACAGATTCTCTTTCGATAAGAGATTGACGAATCCTCTTCGCAAGATCCTCAGCGTTCATCGAGAAGAGTATCGGCCACCCATCTGGAGCGTTCGCGATAGGATGAACGATGATTCCCTCATCCTGAATCATCTTCATCTCGTCGGAAGCGTTCTTGAAGTTGGACTCGGGAATTAGCAGGTCAGTGACCTTGATCTTCTCCGCCTTCAGAATACCCACTAGCTTCCCAGCTTCTCTACCTCTTCCACCCAGCCCGCCTACTGGTCCGATGTCCATTTTCAGCCCTATCGTTCCGGTCATCACTCGAGATTGTGGAATCGGGATTCCTGAGAGTTCAGAGACTAGCGCGTTCAGCATCGCATAACCCGCGCTTGGACCGGATACTCCTTGACCGGGCGCTCCTTCAAGAATTGATCGGATCTGAAACGCGACATGGAACCTGGTTAGGTTCGCCCGCGCTTTCAACCACAGCCACGACCTGATTGCTTCGACAGCGTTGGTAGCGCTTTGAATGACGGAATCATCTGGCACGAAGCTCTGTCCCATCATCATCGAGCTCGCTTGGCCCGTAACTGATACGTGTCTCTCTCCAGGATTGATGGGTCTTACAGTGCACTGAATGGTTAGGATACCGCCACTTCCTCTATCACTCGTGTAGAGACCATACGTTACTCCAGGTATCACTTGTGATAGAATCAACGCCTCAGCGATTTCCCGGTGTTCCTTGTCTTCCAAGGACTCGAGGCTTGAGATGGCCCGTTGGAAGTGGAAGAGTCGTATCTTATAGTTGTCTTGGTTAACTTGGTCGGGCGTGAGTTCGCTTCCCTCGTTCTTGTAAATAGCGAGCAGCTGGTCCAACCGATCCAGGTCATCTTGGTACTTGAGAGTGACCGCCTGAAGCGATGTCTCTTGGCCCTTGGCTTGTGTGACCTCGCGTGCTGCGGCAACCTCCGATGCCCACATGCGGTGAGCCTCCGATACTGTCTCTGCGGCACCTCTTGGGCTAAGAATCCTTTGTCGGCGGAACATCTTCGTGATTTTGCCCGCATCGACTTCCGGGTGTAAGTATCTGCTGAATGTCTTTAGATGAATTCCGACGACCTCGTTCCATTCAGTATCGTTTTGTGGTGGGTGAACGTAGTAGATGTTGGGTTCGAACCTGTCCCGGGTTGCTTGGTCGATCAATTGTTCTTTGTTCGAAGTCGCGATCACAACTACCTTGTCCTCCGGCCTTAGCTCGCTTAGCTCCGCCTTTACTTGGGCAAGGATCTTGTTGCTAGAGGGGTCTCCTCCCCAGAAGATCGCGTCTGCCTCATCCAGTAGCAGTATGCAAGGGCTCTTCTGCCGCACGAGCGAAAATAGGTCTTTGACTCTTTTCTCAGGGTCGCCCATGTAGTTCGCGCCGCTCATGAGTTCGCCGCCTCTGACCTTGATGAATCCCACATTGTTCTCAGCAGCTGCCACCATGGCGAGAAGAGTTTTGCCGGTTCCTGGTGGACCCAACAGGAAGAACCTGGGGTTGGACTGATGTCCTAGCTCAGCCATTGAAGGATTGAAGGCTAGTGCGATGTGGTTCAGAATCTTATTCTTAACATCGTGTAAGCCA
>VBAX01000080.1 GCA_005883075.1 Candidatus Bathyarchaeota archaeon
ATGGGGAAAAGATTCCGCCTCATAGAGCAATACTTCGCCATGCTGATCAGCGTTCTCGTCTTTGGTATCCTTTACAACTTGGTGGTCGTCAAACCTGACCTGACCCAAGTCGCGTATCATTCCGTGGTACCCATCGCGTCCAGCAACGCCGCTCTCCTTATAGTAGTCGGAATAATCGGCGCAACCGTAATGCCACATGCGCTGTTTGTTCATTCTTGGCTTTCGAAAAACAAGATGGACCTCATAGGACGGAGGGTCAAAGAGGGAACCTTGGGGAGTTCAATCACCGACTCAATGAAACCCGGCAATCATCACCCGTATTCGACCGGAGAGATAGAGAGAACGAGGAAATTCCATCTCAAGGAAACCGTAATTGCTCTAACAATTGCATCTGTGGTTAATGCGGGAATACTCCTTATCGCCACACCGCTCTATCCAAACACGAATATTACGACCAGCGATTTTGTCCATGGAATCGAGTTGTTATTCGGGCCGGCTATCGCCATCATCTTCATTCTGACTCTGCTCGCATCGGGGCTCTCCTCCTCGGCGCTTGGAACAATAGCAGGCCAAGTCATAATGGAGGGATTGATCGGGAAGCACTGGAACGTATGGGCCAGACGAATAGTTACAAGAGTTATCAACGTGTTTCCAACCACGTTCGCAATACTTCTCGGACTCGACCCGCTCAGTCTGCTCGTCTACAGCCAAGTAATTCTAAGTCTCATGATCCCTCTCCCGATGATTCCTCTCGTCTACTATACCTCAAAGAGAAAGTTCATGGCAGGTTTCGTCAATAGAAGGACCACCCTCGTCCTAGCCATAGTCACAGTTGCGTTGATTATGGCTTTCAATAGCTTCCTACTCTACACAATATTCGTCCCATAGTTGTTGTCTATTCTCGGGGTCGCACTTCGAGACGGTCGATCGTGAGGTTGGACGTTCCTCATCTCCCGTCCCGATGGTCTAGCCTTTTTTGAGATGTTCAATCAACTCTTGTAACTTGCGAACCGTTTGCTCGTGAAGTCCGTGCTCGATCTTCTCTGCGTCCTCCACCGCGATTCGCTCCGGAACACCGATCAGCATAAGGAGGCTTACCAACGTCTGATGACGGTCCTTCATCTTCCGTGCTACGTTCTTTCCTGCCTCTGTTAGAGCCATTCCTCGATATCGTTCGTATGTGATGTATCCCTGCTTGTCGAGTTTCTTCAGAATGTTCGTCACCGTCGGTTGTGAGACGCCCATTCGCTCAGCTATGTCCGATGTTGAAGCGAAACCTTTCTCTGCGACGAGCAGATTGATCATTTCCAGATAGTCCTCCGTAGCTTCCTCCGCCTTTCGAGGCATCACTCTTCGCGGAGTTGTTGCTCTGTTCGAATTACCGACAGAGCTTGCTCTTGGAGTCGTCCCTAGTCTACCGCCTCATCTAGGGCTGAAGATGACCAGCATTGTCCGCGTTGCTCGCGAACATCCTCTGACGACCTATAAGATTTGCTTGCGTTCTCGTTGTCCTCCAGTTCCTTCTAGACTTGTCGACTCAATTCCCGACTGGGTTGTAGCACAGGAGGAGCCTAGGCAAGGGAACTGCACGGAAGGATTGCTTTGGCACGACGGGTCCAAAACAACACTTATCGTTTTGTCACGAATCTTGCCAACACAAAAAGTGGGACCCTGACGGGTCCCCCAAGGGAATTTGTGGACTTAGCTGAGAGTGTTTGGGCTGCGAGAACTGCGGATGAGGAGGGCCATGTTGACCACGAGCAGGGCTTCGATCGCTTTGTCCACGTAGGCCACAGTGTCTAGGCCAGCGCCTGTTCCAAGGGCAGTAGTTGCCCAGAGGACGAAGAGGAAGATGGCGTAGCCAAATACTGCTGGTTGGGCAAATCTTGGCTCGAACTTTGCCGCTATGACTGCGGCGGTGAAGATGTAGATCGATCCCATCACGTACCAGAGGTTCTCGAAGAAGCCAGCGAAGGAGTTACCATAGTATATATCGAGGAGGCCAGTGGCGAAGATGAGGGCCGTTGCGCTCCACCGAAGCATTGCAGGATCTTTCAGCGTTTGCATTTTGATTGACTCCTTAGCCCAGCACCACGAGGTATCCGGTCATCGTGGGGTAGTGGTAGATGCAGCGGTATTGGAACACTCCGCCCCAGCTGGCCGTGAAGGAGATGACAGCGGTCTGGTTTTGGTGCAGGTTTACACTCGTCAAGTCGGATGTGGAACTGAGTACTGGCGTTGTCTCATTTCGGCCTACGTGAACGACCGCATCAAACGTGTAGGGCGTGTCCAGCATGGTGAAGGTGTGGTCCTCGTTTGCGTCTTCTATGTTGCGGTAGATGATGACGACCTTGTCAGCCTTGTTTACAGTGATTCGGTCAGGGGAAAAAGTATCATGAGAGACCCCCCACAGTTCTTCGTCAAAATTCAGGGAGCTGTTGAAGAGGTAGAACGTCCGGGTGGTTGGTGCTTCATAGCGAACAGCGTATCCGACACTTGTTCCGATGGCAACGCCTGCGAGAATCGCGATCATGCTTATCACGAGCAGTAGTTTTTCAGTGGACCATTGCTTTGTAGTTGATTGAGTCATAGTTGTAGGCTCGAATTTTTGCCGGCTAAAAGTTTTGTCCAGATTTTTTCCATTAACATAACGCCTTCATCTATGGTCGTCGTAGATATAGAGACCGTGCACATTGAGTACAGAACTAGCGAATTGTATTGCGACTATCTCATGGGAAGCATAATATCCGAGAAATTGAACGTGTGGGCGAAGTAATCTCATGCCTCGTGAAGGGAAGACAGTTGCCAAGTCCTTCAGAGTAAACGAGAAGGCCCTAGGGGCTCTTCAAGAGGAGGCTGCCCGTCAGAGCGTCAGTGTCAATACTCTCGTAAATCAGCTGTTGCTTGACTATTCTGAGTTCGGGAGATTCCTTCAGAGAGTCAATGCCCTCCGTCTCAGTCGGAAAACCTTCGGCGAGATTTTGGGCATGGCCTCGGAAGACAGTCTCGGTAAGGCCGGTGCAGCCGCTGGGAAGAGTGCTCCCGTAGCTCTGATCGCATCAAAGTGGGGAAAGATTACCGTTAACACTGTGATCGAGTATATTCATGATCTCTCAGCTTATGCCAATCTGTTCGAGTACTACGAGAAGAACGAGAATGAACGCTGGACGATCACTTTGATGCATGAACTTGGTCCGAAGTGGTCTGCGTTTCTCGCGAACTACATTGGCGAGGCTTTTGTCGCGGCAGGGGTCCAGCCGAAAGCCAAAACCTCAGACCGAGCAGTGATATTCAGCTTCTAGACAGCTTTGCTCACAGAAGATTGAGCGGACGATGGACTGGGTCTAACGAAAAAAGGGAGAAGTTCGAGGATGCTTAGACTTTGTTGAGGAGGGCCTTTACGACGTCTTCTGGGCCCTTGTAGTTGCTGTCAGGAAGAGACTTGGCGACAAAGTCCTTGTCGATCGATGGGACGTCCGACATGTTGTTGCAGGCTGCCATGACTTGTGTCTTGTTCGCCGGGTACTTGATGTGGTGCTTGATGTGTTCGAGTTCTGTTTTCAGATTACTCATGAAGCCGACCTTACTTTCGAGGGGGATAAAGGACTTTCTTAAGGAGAGTTCTGTTGACGCTTCCGTGCTCTGCTCAGGATTCTGAGCTTCTTAATCATCGTGACGTGAGGTTCGGCCAAGAGGCCTTTTGGTAGGGCTGTCTAACTGTCTGCAAGCCAAGACTTTGGAGGACGTCCGGGTCAATTTTCGCACTCGTTACTTACTATTTGGTGAAGTACTGACCCACTCTTTGGGAGCTATCTATTTTTTCCCAGTCAGAATTGTCTGCTGTCGCATCCTTCACTACCATGACAGTACGTGTACTCTTGCGAACCACTTTCTCGGAGACGTTTCCTAGCACAAGCGTCCCAACGTTTCCGAGCCCCCTATTGCCAACAATGACAAGGTCCGCATTGATCTCCTCGGCGGATCTGCAGATCCTCTCTACGGGATCGCCATTTTCAATCTGCAACTGGATCTCTAGTTCTCCTCCAGGCCGGCATCGGTAAAGAGTTCCGCGACCAGGGCTGGATTCCATCTTGACTGAGTTCGCAGGAAAGTGCTTGAAAACAATTCGCGGTGGAAATCCGTCAGCTTTTCTACTTCGTTTCTTATGCTGGTTTTTGCCATTGGGTTTGAGTTGACAACGCTCAGGATTGTTAGATCTGAACTCAAAAGTCTAAAGCTCGACGGCTTTTCTAAACACTGCGTGGGCCCAACGTGACTGGTCGACAGCAGCGAGAATGCTTCGCATTATCTGCGATTTGCCACAAACGATCCATTGTCCTTATCCCTTGCATAACTGAGCGACTGGAGTTCTGGTAACAGACCGGAAACGATCGATGTTTGTGCGAGAAGTTCAACAGCCTCGAAGGATTCCGCCACATCCTAGAGACCCTATTCGTTCGCACACCTTTCTTCAAACCTTAGAACCTGAATAAGCTCCGAGACCCTTTCCTCTTTTTTCTTGGGAAAGCGAGCGTAAGATTGCACTGTGTACTCACACCTTAAGGGAGACAGATCGGTAAGGATCCAGTTGGTGAGTCGGCAATGCAAAGAAGTGAGCTTCAGACAGCAACCAGGTGCCCCGCGTGCCAGCGGGAACTTCTCTCTGGAGAGGGTCTCTGTGCTCACTGTGGGTGTTGCCGGTCCTGCTGCCTATGTCGTACGATGGCAACAGTCCAATGGACGGGTCAGCGAGAGAGGGCGGATTCTCCGGTAAGCTATCTCACCAATTTTCCCTAGCCTGCCTATGCGCACACAATGTGAACTTGCTCTCTATCACGCCTTCAATCCCGCTAGACTCTTGTATCTCTTTGAGATACAAGAGGCATTTGGGATGGTGAGTGTGGACGCCTCGTCTAAATAGAATGCGAGGAGTTATCTCTCCAAGGAAGAAAGCAATTTGGCAATGACCACGATAGGAAAACCGAGTTCGAAAACGGAGTCACCCCTTCGATTTCAGAGGATACTAGTAGCGGTGGATGGGTCTGAGGGCTCCCGAAGAGCATCCGAGGTCGCAGTGGATCTGGCGGAAAAGTTCAACGCCCAACTTTACGTACTGTACGCCTTTCGGGGCTACCCCGAGTACATGACCATGTTTCCCTCTGCTCCATCTCCATCTGGGGAGGCCATTCAAGAGTACGAAGCTTATGCAAGAAAGGCTGCCCTAGAGGTTGTCGGGCGGACTGTATCAATAGCCGAGAAAAAGGGCGTGAAGGCGAGTCCCAAAACCAGCGAGACAATTGGCTCTGTGGTTCAAACAATAACCGACCACGCGCTCGCCGAGAAGATCGACTTGATCGTTATGGGCACGAGGGGAATGGGCGGCTTCAAGAAAATGCTCCTTGGAAGTGTGTCGAGCGGTGTCGTCACACACGCTCATTGTCCAGTTCTCGTGGTGAGGTGAGCGATCGTCATGGGTCAAACACCGGAGGTGTCAACCCCATTGCCGGTGTATATCGTGGGCCTTGAAGGTCAGGACCCTGAGTCTTCGATAGCAGAAACGAAATTCCGAAAGTCAATCGAGTCTCTCAGCCATGTCTATCCTGACATCGGTGAGGCCCGAGCCACCGTCAGGGCATTCGCCAAAGGGAAGGAGAGGAAGCATTTCGAGGTTCACGTACTTATCAGAATGCCCAAGCACCAAGTCGAGTTCATCGAAGAAGGCTGGTCCATCGAAGAGGTCTTCGAAAACATCGGGTCAAAAATCAAGAGGCTCATGACCAAACCTCGAGACAGCCCATCCCGCCGTCGCTTTCGACCTAGGTCCGAAACTGCCGCTGCTATGTTCTAGCGGCTGTTATCGGGATAGACCAAGAACATAACCTAAATTCTATCTTCCTACACCGATTCAGACCAGATTCCTCCCAATGCCCCCCAGTAGAAGAAACCGTCGCGTAAGGCAGGACCTGGACAATCAACCTAGGAAAGCGGTCAACCTCAGGGAATTCTATCCTTCCCGATCCAAAGACGTTCGCAAAGGCGACTTTGGCCGTGTAGTCATCTGCGGAGGTAGTGATCGTTACGCTGGCTGCTTGGCTTTCAACGCACTAGCGGCTTTGCGAGCTGGGGCAGATCTTGCCATCGTGGCAGCACCTAGGCGAGCCGCGGATATTGTAGCAGGATATTCTCCTGATCTCATAACTGTGCCGTGCGATACGCCCTTTCCAGATCCAGACATCACAATTGAATTGCTTCAGAATGCTGATTCACTAGTCATGGGATGCGGCGTTACAAGGACCCCTGGCTCACACAGGGCGCTCCTTGACATCATTCAACGATGTAAGACGCCAATGGTTCTGGACGCCGAAGCCCTTCACGCCATAGCCGGTACTCCGGATACGATCAAGGGAAAGCAAGCACTCCTAACACCGAACGCGGGAGAATACCAGGTTCTCTCAAAGAGCCCTTGGCCTGAAAACGTCGATGCGAAGAAAACTGCAGTCCAAACTCTCGCAAAACAGTACAAAGCCACAGTTATCGTGAAGGGGGCTGTCGATTTTGTTTCCGATGGAGAGAGGGTCCATCTCGACACTGCCGGTTCTCCTTACATGACCAAAGGGGGCTACGGTGATCTACTCGCAGGGGTCGCCGGTGCGCATCTCGCCAGAGGCCGAAACCCCTTCGACGCGGCGAAACTAGCGGCGTTCATTGTCGGGAAGGCCGGAGAACTAGCGGGTGCTTGGTTTGGGGAGAGCGTTCTAGCAAGTGATGTGCTGTCACACATTGATTTAGTGATCCGCTTGCATTGAATTTACCAACACGTTCTCGTTCAAAGTGGACGTGTGACGGTCTTCCTAATCTTGTCGAGAGTGATGATTGAGGGATCAAACTCGACGGTGAGCTTTTTCGAGAAAGCGTTGAGCTGAACGGAGAAAATCCCCTTGGATTTTCGAAGTTTCTCTTCTAGCGCCATGGGAACATCGGCAAGCGTGATCCGTGAGATATCGATGATTCCCCTTGCCCGATGAGTTGGAGCAGAAGGGACTGGCAGGGCCCCGCGTGAATTGTCGGAACGTGCTGATGCCATATTCGAAGGATATCCCTTGATACAGCATTGCCGCGGGGACATTTGAGGAGCAGGTCCACAATGATGTCGAAATGTGCACTTTGCATTTCAAGACTCCGGAGCTTAACCTGGACAAGAGGGCTTCCCGGCGTCTCGGGCGCTGACGTATCTCATTGAGATACAACCAGCACATCCTCTGCACATTGTGGACGCGTCTCCTAAATGACAAACCCCGCAATTAACAGTCGGAGACAAAAATGGAAAAAACTAATGAAACTAACAAAGAGCTCGGAAGATCTCGTGCTGGCGTCCGTACTTCTCAGTTTGGCAAACAAGGAGCAACAGACAACACTAAGTGGCAGATCTCTGTTTCACCGACAAGCAGGTGGGCTAACAGGTTCATCATCGCCGCAATAGTCCAAGGTGCTCTCGCCACCGGGGTAACATCGTATCTCCTCTATGACGCGGTCTACGGAAGCCCCGGTCCGGCCAGGATTGTTGCCGGTGGAAGCGCTGGAACATGGCTGACTGTTGGCTATCTCGGCTACATCATGCTCGGTCCCCTGGCGGCTGCTGTAACAGCCTTGTTCTACCAACACCTAGAAGTCAATCTCCGTGCGCCGTACAAGGGCTGGCCGAACGTTTTCGCCTGGCTTCATCTTGTTCTGATGAATGTCGGGGTCGTGGGAGCAACATGGCTTATGATGAATGGCGGCTACAGAGGAGGAGCCTTGACCATAACCTTGGAGGCTCAGAACCCGACCTGGAGCATCGGACAAGTACTTGGCCAAGTCCACGTGCAGGTACTAAGTGGATACCCGTCATACATCGCGCCATTCGCAGCTCTAGCTATCATCGGAGCCTTCGCAGGCGGACTGGGCTTCGTCGGCGCCTGGAGACGCGCCCTCAAGAAAACTCCTGCAACTACCTCGTAGAGAGGTATGAGAAGAATGGCAGCATTGCTGGAACCGCCGATGGAGATTGTCGAAGAGTCTACTCTGCGGAGCGACAAGTACTCTGCAATAGAGGGAGAGATTCTCACGCTCTTGAGGCGGCCAGCAGTGTACCCTCAAAGCTTCAAAGAACTCCGAAACGAATTAATCCCCGTTTTTTCCGAGTCTCGGATCTGGCAAGGAATCCGTAACCTCTTAGCTGATGGTTTGATTCGTGTTGTCTATACATGCGGGTTTGAGATCGGCCTGAACTGGGCCTAACTCCAAAAACGAAGTTGCGTGTACCTCAAAGTGTACTATAGCGATAAGTAGGAAAACAAGCCTCCGTCGACGCTAATGCCGCTATCAGCTCCAGCGTCCATGGAGAAGGAACATCAAGAAATCTGGCAGTTATTGATGGGAGTTCAGAACCTGTCGGGAAAGACGGGAAGCGTAGCAGAGAAACTCGTCAAGGACCTCAAGGCTCACATTGACAAAGAAGAAAGCCTAGCTCTACCGTTGCTCGGAATTCTTCAAGATCTCGTCAACGGTAAACTCACCAACGCTTCTGCCAGACGAGCCTCCTCGCTCTCCTTGAAATTCGAGAAAGAGTATCCTGGGATGCTACATGGGCACAAGGAGTTGTACAAGGTGTTGGAGAGGCTGAAGAAAGTTGGAGCGGAA
>VBAX01000081.1 GCA_005883075.1 Candidatus Bathyarchaeota archaeon
TTTCGGTAGCGCCTCAGTTCTGGGAGTGGACGTTGTTAGGTGTCCCGATTAGGCTCTACTTGTGGTATCCGCCCCTGATATCGTACTGGGTTGGAAGAGCGGTCAGGCCGGACAGTCGTACGTACAAACTAGCGTCATGAGAACATCAGAAGCTTGTGAAGCAAAACTCACCACACCTTCGAAGATAGTTGGAGGATCTTACGAAGGCCAAGCTTTGGTGCGCGCACACACACAGAAAGAAGATTACCATGACGAAAACTGTTCGGATCAACTAAATCCAAACGAATGTGTTATCCACCAAGGAGATTTACGTCTAGTAATCGTTGGCTACCAAGTAAGTATTATGAAGCGTTCCTTGCAGCAAAGGCTTAATCCAAGTTTTCCCCTGTTATTCCGTGGGCGATTCGGATGAGCCGTGATGGCGGGTCTCTATTCGGCTTGGATCGCGGATCACTAACGGCCATCGGCGCAATCCTGATGGTCATAGGGATAATCCTCTTCCTGGTATCGGCAACGACTATGATGGCGCCTTCCTCAAACCCGTTTGACTTCGCAGCAAACCAAGCCCGGATGGATTCATCGTTCGTCACAGCATTTATCGGGATAATTTTTTTAGCACTTGGATTCGGAGCGCTTAGACTTGGGCTAATCAGGCCAGTAACCACGTATGTAGCGTCTGAGGCATCACCCGCGATTGAGCGAGTCTCAGAGGCCGCTGCCGGAGGCTTGAAGAAAGGATTTGGAGCAAACCCGCTCAAAAGTGAATCCCTTGTCAAAGTGAAATGCCGCAATTGTGGCTACCTTGAGAGTGAGGATGCGATCTATTGCGGGAAATGCGGAAAGCCCCTATAATTCGCAATCACAATCTACTCTGTGTAAGAGGCAGGGAGAATTATCTTGAGGACGTTAAGAAACAAGTCCTGAGTGTCATTCTAGGCCTCTTGCGTTCCGGAGTTCTATCCAGTTGCCTTAGAGTTTTCTCGCAAGAGATCAGAAGAATCTTCAGCGATGATTCTACTGAGAAAGAGCGGCATTCTGAGCTTCTGCCCCAATACTTGAGAGTTGACTCGATGCGCACTCTGCCTAGATCAGTAGGCACTGAGAGCGCACTTCTCTGCATTCGATCATCACTCATGGAGTATGGGTCTTCCTGGAGATAGGAGATCGGGATCACGAGTTTCTACATTATATTCGTCTGCGATCCTTCTTTGTGTGTGGAAGCTTTGGTGCGGCCGCCGGGACTCACCTCCTCTGGAGGATGATGCTTTTCGACTCGTGAAATGTTAAATAGATTAACTTGCAAACAGGCAAGTCTTGAGATTTTTGACTCATTCCTCATACGTAGTTAGGACACTCTTCTTGTTTCGATCTGTCACAGGTGTTGTCGCACTGCTTTTCCTTCTTCTCGCTCCTTCCGTGTATGCAACTCATACCGTTGTGGGTCCGAACGTTCGCGTCACACTGGCAAGTAATACTGCCGCGCAGGCCGAGGTTGTCGTGGCTGCGAATCCGAATAATGATGCGAACCTTGTCGCGGGCTACATGGAAATGCAAGGGACCAACTTCCAGTTAGCACATGCAAAGTCTACGGACAGAGGAACGACATGGCAAAGCCAAGCCCTGTTCTCCCTCACTGGATACAATAAGTTTGTCGACCCAGCCGTCGCCTTCAACACCGGAGGAACGCCCTATTTTGTCGGTCTGGCAGAAACCGCGGGTCTGTGTTTTACCGATGACCACAGTTCATGCAATGCAAGTCTGATTATCTCAAAGTCGACAGACAGCGGAACTACATGGACAGCTCCTAATGTGTTTAGGCCAGCAACCTGTTCGAACGGCTCGGGTGCATATCATGACAAGCCTTCCATGAAGGTTGATACAAGTGCTTCCCCGAACGGTGGAAAAATCTACGCGTCTTGGACAAGGATTGACGGGTGCCCTATAGCTACTGATCCATTGCCAGCAACGAGTGTGATGGTTACACGCCTAACGGACACGGGTTCAAGCTTCACCCAAGACGTGGAGACAAGAGTGGGCGGTGCCTCCGGGGGAAACACCAACACGCAGGTCGTATGGTCTGACGTTGCATTGGCGCCTAACGGAGATGTGTACGTGGGCTGGGTGCAAATCACTAGGGCGCCTTCGCCTCTTAGCGAGCGGATAACAGTGGCGAAGTCTACTGATGGAGGGCAGACTTTCACAACGCTAAGTTTTCCAGCAAATTTTGCTCCGTTTGTAGTCGATGCTCTTCATCCTCCATCGTTCGAGATAGATGTTGACCCTTCGGTCCCCAATTTAGTATATCTAGTGTACGAAGACTCTTCCGTCAATTCGGGCGACATCAAATTCCGGCGATCGACTGATGGTGGAGTAACATGGTCGAACTTGCTCACCGTCAATACCAATACCGCAGGCATCCAATCTTTCCCATCAATGAGCGTTGTCGCTGGTAGAATAAACATCATCTGGTATGACGGACGGGACTTTTATCCCTTAAATGATAAGGTGGATACTTATTTTGCCAAATCTCTAGATAACGGTCAAACCTTTGTCAGCCCGGATATCAGGATAAACAGCGAGTCTATTCCGACCGGCGGTTCCACTCTTGGAGACTATGTTGGAATATGGTCATCCACCTTCTATTCGTATGCTATCTGGACTGGAAAGCTTCCCGGGGCCACTGATAATCGTGACCCAATTTTAGACCTCTTATCCTTCCCGGATCAAGGGGGTAGTGGCGGTGGTGGGAGCGTAGCGCATGGGACACTCATCACAATGGCTGATGGAACCAGAATACCTGTTCAGAATCTAGCTGCTGGAGACCATGTTGTAATGTACGATGTCTACAGGCGTACTTCCTTGACTGCCACAATAACCTCGATACCACACGTGACTGTCGATAACATGCTGACGATATACACTGAGGACGGAATGCCTCTTCGAGTTGACGCCAATCCAAAACTAAAATTCTATGTGTGGACCCTCAATGGACCAATCCTGAAACCGGTAACGGACTTCCAACCCGGCGACCTCCTCTACAACTATGACCATGCCAAGTGGGTACCGATAACACGGGTCGAAATCTCCTACGGCGGCAGCCACGTTTACTATGACCTGCTCACTGACCCATACCTAACGGTCGACAGACAATACCTGAACTTCATAGCAAACGGATACGCCGACCCATGCAACCCAATATGCAAAGAAGGTCCATAGCAGACCCCTTATGGGTAGGGGAATATTTGCTGCCGGAGGGAACACCCCTTATTACGCAGATATCCACATAAAAGGCCTCCAGTATGATACAGGGAAACGTCCGCAAGGGCATCCTCCTGATATTGATCACACTATCCAGTTTGTTTCTCGTCTCGACTGGCCTTCTCAATGTGAGGAGTGTGGCCGCCGCCTCTCGTTCGGCTACGGTAATCCATGATGGGATAGCAATTCATTCAGAGGAAGAATTCACTTCTGCAAACGGGGTAGTGTCAGGGTCCGGTACTCCAGCAGATCCATATGTGATAGAGAACTGGGACATTGAGGTTCCAGCCTACTCGGTACCCGTAGTCTTTCCTGGTGGAACCTATCTTGCCGGCATACTCATCGCCAACACGACAGCTCACGTCGTACTCCGAAATGTCCAGGTTCATAGTGGATTCCCAGAGTGGGGAGTAAACCTCGGCATTGTACTATGGAACACTACGAACGTCGCAGTAGAGTCTTCTAGAGTCTGGAATGGAAACCATGGGGTCCTCATGCTGGGAGCAAAGGATTCAAGGATTGTTCTCAACGAGTTTTACAATCTGATAGAAGCAGTTGCGATAGCAGGAGGCGTTCCCTCGAATGCTTTCGTAGCTACTGGCAACGTAATCTCACAGAATACAATTCATGATGCTAGAGCCGTAGGGATAGAAGTCCTAAACTCCTCGCGCAACATGATCAGCAACAATTCGATATCCCGCTCTCTCTGGGGAGCGCTATTTGAAAGTGGAAGCATTGGGAACGTTTTTTCCATGAATCGTATTATTAACTCGACTGTTGGGGTCGAAGCTCTCTACTCATCATACAACAACACTATCAGCGGGAACTTCTTTGATGTGAAGATTGAAGGTATCGGCATTGGTTTTGGATCCAATGGCACCCTAGTCCGAAGCAATGAGGTGCATAGCCTCCAATGGGGAATAAACCTGATTGAAGTATCAGGCTCAGAAGTCTCTCGGAACCATGTTCAAGCGAGTGATGTCGGTATTAATCTGCTCCGTGCTGCGACTATGAACATTATCACCGGGAACGTTGTCGCATCTCACACTGGAATCTTTGTTTGTAGAACATCAATAGGAAGCAATAGTCTAGCTCCACCTCCAAATGATCTTAGAGCATCAGACCGGCCGATCGAACATTGCCACTAGTCGCCGCGGCGCCCGATACAAGAACAGAAGGAGGACATACCTAAAGACAAGCTGCTCGTCCTTCGCAAAGGCCTAATGCCGTGACAAGTAGGACGCCTAGCTTGTCCAGGAACGTCTTCTGTCCATTGGCTTTTTTCTTGAAACTCAAGAATCCTTCATTGCAAGCCTCTTTAGCTCAATTCTGTGGCCGCCTTAACCTTCATCTCTACCCCGAATATTCCACCATAGCTTTCCTTCAGGACCTCGCCGAGGCCTACGATCGGAGACAGCTTCTCTAAGCTCAAGGAAAAGGGATCGAAGGAAAATACAACGAGCAGGGCTATGCAAGAATAATCCTGGAAAGATCAGAGAACCAGCGAGTTCTTGAATCTCCCCAAATTCACGTTCTATAAGTGGTGCGGCCGCCGGGATTCGAACCCGGGTTCCCGGCTCTTTCCGTATTGTAATGGGAAGCCGGTGTCATAGACCAGGCTGCCCGTCAACCCTCATAGTTGAGCGCTGACTCTGGACCACGGCCGCTAGTAGGTCCCGACTGGGCCACTCTTTCTAAGCGTTTTCTCGGATACCCGACTGGAACTGTTCTCGTCGATCCGTTAGGTTCAACTATTCGCGACCTGATGTACCTCCAGAATCCTTGTGAGAACTCTCGGCAAGCTCACCGCAATTGCCGGTTTCTTCCTTATAGTGGGACCCGCGTTGTTGGCAATCAATGGTTTGCTCGACAACGCGACCTTCACGGCATTGTTCATAGTCGGGTTCGTACTAATAATCGTCAGCAGTTCGAGCAGGGCCCGGTCCTCCCAGATGCAAAGGCAAACTCAGTAGCCTGTTACGAGCAGCCGGGCTTTGACCCGGGGAAGGACCGGTTGGCTCAATCGCAGCGATGCACGCACAATTCTCCGCTCTTCGAATAATGCAATATCTAGGTATCCTAGGATAGAAAAATGAGTTGATCACCTCAATACTTTTCACCGGGGCAACCGATGCAGTTCACTGTATCGCGAATGTGCGTCACACTGCGGCTGCATGAATGACTAGTGGGAACAGACTGCTCAATGGATTGGTCGCCCTTTTCACCTTCGGCTCCATACTCGTAATCATGCTTGTCTGGCTCAGAGCCTCTCAGAACACTATCCTAGGTCTATATTCAATGTCAATGACCGGATTCCTCATCTTCATGTACGTAGCCACCGCGGGCTACAAGCCGGAGATAGACACTGGATTCAGACCCGAGATCACCGTGGTCATTCCCGCGAAAAACGAGGAGGAGGTAATCGAATCCGTCGTCAGGACCGTGTTCAACAGCGACTATCCCACATCTAAGATGCGAGTGATAGTCGTCGATGACGGGAGCACAGACCGTACTTGGGAAGGGATGCAAAGGGCAAAGAAAGAGTCGGAATTTTCGGACCGCCTTAAACTCGTCAGGCACGAGAGAAACTATGGAAAGCGCGTCGCCCTTGCCTCGGCAATAGCCCATGCACAAGGAGAGATTGTTGTCTGTATAGACAGTGATAGCTTCGTAGACAGGGATGCAATCAGGCTTCTCGTCCAACCCTTCAGAGACATCAGAGTCATGGCCGTATCCGGCCACGGAGAGGCCATAAACAAAGACGAGGGAATCCTCCCGAGACTACAACACTATTGGTACGCAGAGATGTTCCGACTTTTGAAAGGAATGGAGTCCCGTTTTGGATGCGTCAGCTGCTGTTCCGGCATGCTCGCCGCATACCGAACAAAGGCGATTCTCCCAATAATTCACGAATGGGCGAAGGAAGGACCTACCACAACCGCTCCAATTGCGCTGGATGAAGTGCAGAGGGAAAGCTGGGTATCTCGAGGGATGGCCAGCAGACTCATAAAATCTCCTGGAGAGGACAGGATCTTAACCGCTTTCGCATTATCAGGGAAAGGTGCGAGAGTCGTTTACCAGTCGAACGCCGTCGTCCACACGATCGTACCCGATTCATCTAGGCAGTTCTTGAGACAGCAGCTTCGCTGGACGCGTGCTTGGATTCATGGTTCCGTTTTGTCGTGGCGGTTTATGTGGCGGAAGTCTTTCCCCGCTTCCTTAGTGTCCTACCTGTTCCAGTTTCTGCTCATGTTGAGCCCTGCGATAGTTGTCCTGTGGCTGTTCGTCTTCCCCCTTCGCGGTGAATGGATGGGTACCGCTGGCTTTCTCGCGGGAACGATATTCGTAGGGTTTTTGCACGGACTCAATACGTGGAAGTATCAGAGGACTTCAATAGAGTCTGTTCCGTATCGAATGATGTTCGTCTTGGTCTCACTTTTCATTACTATTACGATCTTCTTGTACGGGTTGGTCACACCGTGGAAAGGTGGATGGCTTACGCGAGCCGATGGGACCTCTCAAGTCTCTTCAATGGTACCTTCAGAGACTCCGCCTCTTGAGACCGTTGCGCAATAGTCCCTAATGGGTGGGGTGTAAGAGGTCCTAACGAGGTACTCTAAGCTTCCATGAAGTCCGAGGCTTTCGGAGGCTCGAGAGAGAGTCCCTTCCGTTTCCGGATCCCTTCGACGACCGTTTGTAGCAAAGAGGTTGGCACAGGTGACCAACGAGCAAATTCCAATCCCCAGAATGCCCGCCCCTGCGTTTGACTCCTCATGACCTCGGACAAGTCGAAACTTTCGGCAGTAGGCATCTCTCCAACCACCGAAACCAAGTGGCCCTTCTGATCCACTGAAACAATCTTTCCCCGCTTTTGTGTAATCACGCTCGTCACAGCCCCCAACAACTCGTTTGGAACACGTGTAGTAATTTTCTGAACCGGCTCCAGCAACGTCGGTGCGGCTTCGAGGAAGGCCACGAACATCGCCCTGCGAGTCATCGGCATTATCTGCGCCGGACCCCGGTGAACAGGGTCCTCGTGAAGACTGACATCAGTGACTTTGACCTTCAAACCTCGAATCTGCTCGTATGCAATGGGACCTTCCTTGATTCCCCACCGGTAACCCGCGAGCACCATGTCCTTCACTTCTTGCATGTACTGTGCTCCCTTGGTCACGTCAAGAATCATGTTGAAGGGCTCGTCAATACTCCAGACTCCCCTTGCCTCCTCAGGCTCCCATCCCACTGCTCGGAGGGTCTTAGCCATCTCAGCCTTGTCACCATACTCGCTTAGCTTACCTTGCTTGATCAGGTCCAAGACAGCGTCCTCAAGCGGTTCGACCTCGATGTAGATCTTGTTGTGCTTGTTAGGCGACTTACCTTCAACAGGACCCGCAGTTCTTCGCACAGCCTCACGATAAATTACAATGGGTTTGGAGGTAACAATCTCCATCCCAGTCTTCGTGATCAACGTGTTAGCAATCTCAAGGTGTAGCGTTCCCATACCTGAGATGAGGTACTCACCGGTTTCCTCGTTGATACTAGTCACGAGGTTCGGATCTTCGAGCGAGAGCTTCCTAAGAATCTCAACCAGCTTGGGAAGATCCCTGTTGAACTTCGGCTCTACGGCTATCGTGACAACCGGCTCGGTAACATAGTGTACCGCTTCGAAGGGAACGAATTGTTTCACGGAGGCCAGGGTTTCCCCGGCCTTCACATTCTCCAGCCCAAGAAGAGCAGGAATGTTACCTGCGCTAAGATGCCCGACAATCTCCCGTTGAGGGCCCATGTAGATTGCCACCTGCTGGACCCTCCCTTGCGTGCGCGAGTTGATCAGAAAGACCGGTTCGCCGTCCGTAACAGTGCCTGAGAAAAGGCGGCCCGTTGCAACAACACCCGCTTGCGGGTCAACAACGATATTGGTGACGGACATGAGGACCGGGCCCTTGTCGTCGCATTTGATCATCGCCTGCCCGTACTCGCTATCGGGGTCCCCGTGCCAGATTTTGGGAATCCTGTAGACCTGAGCCTTGTGCGGCGGGGGCATCACGTCCACCGCCATTCCCAAAATGGCCTCGTGGATCGGTGAGTTGTTCTTGAGCTCCTCCACCTTGCCATTCAGGTAAACGTCGACGACATCAGAGAACTTGATGCCCTTCTTCTTGGCCACGGCGGCGTTGAAGCCCCACCTATCCTTGGCCGAGCCCATCGCCACGGTATTGGTGGCGAAGCTGACTTTCCACTTTTCTC
>VBAX01000082.1 GCA_005883075.1 Candidatus Bathyarchaeota archaeon
AACTCGTTAGTGAGGCTTGGTTGCGGCGTCTCCGCTTCGATAGACTTGGCGAGCACTGATCCCGGAGTCATGGACGGCGCGCTGACTGCCCCGACTCTGATCCGCCGATACGCGTGGAAGCCATCGTATGACAATACAATGCCTAGAATTGTCAGTATTATTGCGATTCCGCCCGCAATCGCGTTTCCATAGATCTTCAATGGTGTGCTCGTCGTCATAGCAATGTCGAGCGTGGCATACGCAGTATAGCCTAGCGCAACGATGGTTGTGCCTAGCATGAATACTGCCGGTATACCTGTCAACAATGTTGTCCTTCGGATCTTTGCGAGCCAAAGTGTCGTAACGAGGAGTGTTACACCGGCAAGGAGTTGGTTGGAACCACCAAACAGGGTCCAGATGAAACCCCAAGGGGCACTGAACCTCGTGCTCGTAAGCAAGAATGTGATTATCGACACGACAATCGAGGTAACGTAGATGTTCTTGAGAAAACGCCGTCCAACCATCTCAGAGATAGCTAGCCTCGCAAACCGGAGGGCCAGCTGGGTCAACGTGAGCCCTAGTATCAGAACCATCAGAGCCATGATCGCGGTCGATGCGGCCGACGGGATCAGCAGGTTGCTAAGATACTTGGCTCCGCCATTCACATAGAGCGATAGAGCACCACCTTTCGTCGAAGTAAGGGCCCCAACCGCCACCACTGATGTCAGCCCCAGAATCCCCTCAAGCAGCATCCCACCTCCACCAACGAAGTGAGCATCCGCCTCATTGTCCAACTGCTTGGATGAAAGAGACGACCCAATCAGGCCATGCCAACCCGAGCACGCACCGCAGGCGATAGTTACGAAGAGAAGAGGCCAGAGAGGAAACGATATCGTACTGATCAGCCCGGACCCGGCGCCTATCGAGACGGGCGCGAACCAGTTGGTGAAGAGAGGCTGAGCAAAAGTCTGAGGCGCAACGAACGAGCTTCCTATGATTGCCGCGATCACGAAGTAGGCCACATAGAATCCCAGATAGTTTATCGGCATGGCAAAACTCCAGAGCGGCAAGACCGCTCCGAGAAAACTGAATCCTAGCATGGAGATCAAGAGGATATCTTCCTGCAACTGAGCATCGGGTACGGCGGAGACGAAGGCTGAGTTGATCACGGTTCCAAACACGACCTGGCTGAGATAAACGGATAGAGCGACTGCTGCTAGAGAAATTCCGGTAACCGCCACAACATTGATCTTGGCCCTGAATATTGCGAAGCCAGACACGGCTCCTATTGTTGCGATCAGAAGGAACGATACCATCGCGGCTGCACCTCCCGCGCCCGTGCCCTTGACCACGGGAAGAAGCGCACCCAAGAAAGCTGCGAATATGAGGATCGAGTAGAACGCCAGAAAGGCGACAAGGACCTTTCGAGCCCTAGTTCCTATTAGCTGGTACGTTAAAGGTCCGAGAGATGCGCCCTCGTTTCTTACTGATGAGACCATCGAATTGTAGTCGTGCAACCAGCCCAGCAACGAATTTCCGATCAGTATCCAGAGAAACCCGGGCAACCACCCCCAGACTATTGCTAAGGCGGGCCCTGTCACTGGTCCGAGCGCGGCGATGCTCTTCCAGTGCCAGCCCAGCATAACATACTTGTTTGATGGAAAGAACTCGACACCATCCATGTACGTATGGGCTGGCGTCGGACGCTTGGGATCAGACTGCACGACACTCCGGTCGAACCATTTCACATAGAACTGGTAGACGACACTATAGACGATGATACCGCTCAGCATTACTATGAGCGATTCATACAATCGAGATCACGTAGCGGAGCTAGCCGCCGAAAATATAAGAATAGCTGGTGATTTGAGGCCTTATAAAGCACAATAGGAGAGAAACCGCTTAGACTCTCGTTTCCGAGCCTAAAGACAGGCTTTGAGCCATCTTAGAAACCATATCCAGGCCGTTAACCTCCCTCTCGAATAAAGGCAGCACAGCTCTTATCATTCCCGGAAACTTCTGTTCAGCCAGTTTCAAGTATCCCACCTGTTCATTCGTCCGGTTCGCGACATAGGGAGACAATTTTTCGGAGTTAACCGTTGGAATAACTTCGTTGACGATTACTCCTCCAATAGGAATCTGGAAGGCCTGGACCCAAGTAATGAACCGTTCAATCACCGCGATAGGGAGGGCGAGTGGCAAGGTCACAAAAAAGAACGCGGTCCTTTCCGAGTCGGTGAGAAGTTTTCTGGCCTCCTCTGTCTTCTTCTTGGTTCCGGCCAGCGAGATTAGAAGCGGATCCTTTCTCAGCTCCTGAACTATCTTCTCTTTCCGGAAAGAAAGTTTTGCCCGCAGAGACATGGACTCTTCACGGCTCTTGATCATCTTGTTGAGCCAGAGGTTGTAGACCTTGGACATACCCAGCAGCCTATACGTGTGCGCGACCGGTGCCGTGTCGAAAACGTACGCGTCATACTTCTCGTTCAGCATCAAGTCAACCATGTCATCGAACATCGCCGACTCCTCGAATGAAGGATTTGTCGTAGCGATCTCGATAAACGGCTCAACATCCACAGGAATATCTGCGAACTTCAGAAATTGGACGAGCCGATCCTTGATCTCACCCTTGTACCTCTCTATGGTTAAGGAAATGTCTATCTCGTCGGCGTAGAGGTTCCTGGTTCCTTCAACTTTCTGGGTCCCCTTCTTCCAGAGATCCTGGCCAAACAGGCTTGAGAGGCTGTGGACAGGATTGGTGGAGGAGATCAGTGTTTTCCTTCCAAGCGACTCTGCGAGATAATAGGCCGTTGCACCGGCTACTGCTGTCTTTCCAACTCCTCCCTTCCCGCCAAAGAAGAGATACTTCAAGTCCTTCTTTCCCGCTATGAACGAAGGGAAGGGCAGGCCCGGTCTCGTTGTCTCCATGGCCGGTTATGATCCGTAGAGTATGTCTGCTACATTCGATATCATCTTCAGACCCTTCGGCTCTCGGTCAAGCATTGGCACAATTCCTTTGATGAGGCTCCCGAACTCGCTCTGGATCTGTTGTACGTATTCTTGCTGGGAGGATATCTTGTTCTTCAAAAAGACTGGAACATCCGGCTGGTCCTTCAACTCTTTAGGATATACCTGGTTCACGACGACCCCGCTCACAGTCACGTTGAACTCGCGGAACATCTCCAGCGCTTTTCGTGTGTCGAGGATCGGCATCAGTTCCGGAATGAGCACGTAGAAGAACGCAGTATGTTTTCGATCGCGGACCATGGTGCTGACAAAGTCTAGACGTCCTCTGATGTACTCAAGCTCTTTCAGGACAAGATCTTCCTGGGCGAGGCTTCCCTTACTACCCATAACCGTCGCGGCCTCCCCATACTCCCCGGCCTTTTTTCTCACGCTGACAATCTTCTCGACCCATTGGTCCAGAATGTCGGCCATGCCCAGGAATCTTATCGCGTGTCCGTGGGGCATCATGTCGAACACGTAATAGTCGAACTTGCCTGCAGTCATCAGCTCAACCATGGCATCGAAAGTAGCTGATTCCGCCATCGCCGGCTCAGCGGCCGAGGAGTTGATGTAGTCTTCCACTTCCTCTGGAATCGTCTCCATCTTGTACATGTCCTTGATCTTTTTCCTGATCTCCTCCTGATACTCCGCGATTCTCCGATCCGCGTCTATCTCAACAGCATAGAGGTTCGCAGCGAGCTCGACTTCTCCCTGGCCGAAGACCTTTCTCTCGAAAATATCCGAGAGGCTGGCTTGGGGATCAGTTGAAAAGACGCAGACCCTCTTTTCCCTACTCGCTAGCCAATAGGCGGTCGCCGCTGAGAGAGTTGTTTTGCCGAGCCCCCCTTTGCCACCGAAGAGAATGTACTTGACATCGGGATTGGATGCAAAGTATTCGGCCATCCCTGCTTTGACCGCAGCGCTCACCGCCGCCTTGACGCCCCTAGTACAGTGAGTCGGTAATGTCGCGATCCCTGAGCAGTGTCTGCTTCCACGTCTTCAAAGACGGGACCGCGTAGGGAAGGAGCCTAAGACTGTAGTAGGGCGGCAGTACTGGTATCCCAAGCATGTCGCCCATAGTGATAAGCATGAACAAGTTCTCCATGTGCATTCTCAGCCTCAACGCGTAGGTCACCATTCCGTGCAGAGCCATACCATAGAAGAATCCCTTCGCAGCCTTCGCAACCTCGCTCTGCTTCTTCGGCTCCGTCGGCGCTTCCTTCTTTTTCATACTCTCGGATAGAACAACGTGTCTACGTTGCTAAAATAGATGCCTACGCGGCGCGAATTCAAGAAGTGGGAGGATTCGAGAGGCTAGCTGAAAACTGGCAGCCCGTAATCGATGGCTGCAAGTGATGCGTCAAATAGGTTGACTGTGCCATACCCGTACAGGTCAAGTGAGGGATTGTATCGCGCATCCCCGGTCGATGACCCGTATGCGAGAAATACCTGGGACACGTCGAGTAAGCTGATCACTCCATCATGGTCTACATCAGGGTCTCGAGAGACTACGCAGCTGGCAGTGTCAGTGGAGGCGTTAATGCTGCATGTAGCTCCCAGCCAGGAGCTGCCCGCAGGTACCGAGAGCATGAACCGCGCCGTTGACCTTGACCCATAGCCTAGTGATATGGTAAACGTCTTTGAGAACAGCGTCTGCCCTGTGGTACTGTTTGTCGCAGTGACCGATATTGTTCCTGTCACAGTCCTACTAGTTGTGTTTATGATAAAGTTCCCTGAGAGCGATACAGTAACCCCATCAAAAGTCACCGTTTGCTGAACCGCCGGGTCGGGCGGCGCAGCCTGCACCGCATCACCCATAATCTCCCAGTACCAAGTCGTGTCGTCGACATACGTTACCGTCAGGTTTGTTTGTGGCGCGTTGACAGTCTGGTATTCCTCTGCGGACCATCCTGGTCCATTCGAGAATATCTGCGAAAACCCAGGTCCCGGAGTAAGTGTTCCATAGCTCGACTGCTGCCCAGCGCTAATTATCAGATCCTGACCGTTACTGGTGGATAAAGCCAGTGTTGGTGTGTTATTGTATCCGCTGGCAGATGCCGGCAGAGACACGTCGGGGTCGAATGGACTGCTAAGGTTGGCCCCGGCAACAGCGACAACCAGCAGGCTGTTATACTCGCCTCCGTATTCGAAACTCGCGCAGCCTGAAATCGACTCGGTAATAATATCGCTAGAAAGCACGCTGGGACTCACGGCCCAGAACTCCGCGACCTGGTCTCTATCGCTCCCCGTCGTCCCGTCATTTCTTCCGGAGACACTTCCTCTCAATGTCCAGAATAACCCCGCAGTATCATTGACAGAGAAGTTGCAACTTGTCTGAAGATCAAGAACCTCCATCGTGTAGACAATGACCAGGTCAGATCCGTGAAGCGTGCTCAGTGTCGCTGAGCACGAGTTGGTATTATGACCGCATATCGCCTCAGCTGAGCTGTCGATGCCAAGCGGGCCAGGCGCGGGGGAGACAACGGTGACAATAATCTTGGTCGAGCGTGAATTCGAAGCACTTGTCCCGGTTACCGTGATAGTGTAAAACCCTAGTGAGGTAGTGTTGTCGGTTGAGATCGTTAGAACAGAACTTTCAGATCCGCTAGGTGGAACTGGTACACTCGACGGGTTCAGGATTAGGCTTGGTCCAGCCGGGGTTACGGTCGCCTGCAAATCGACCGTGCCGGTGAAGTTGTTGACACTAGTCACGGTGACCGTGGATGTTCCAGAGGAACCGGCAGTGATGGTGAGGCTGCTAGGACTCGTAGTGAGAGTGAAGTCGGGTGTGGTACTCGCTGCCTGGACTGCGTCTCCTATAATTTCCCAGTACCAGGTCGTGTCATCAACATAGGTTATTGTGAGGTTTGTTTGCGGTGAATTGGCAGTCTGGTATTCTACTGCTAACCCTGCTCCATTCAAGAATATTTGTGTAAACCCGGGTCCCGGAGTCAGGGTGCCGTAGCTCGTCTGTTGCGCGGCGCTGATTATCATATCCTGGCTGTTGCTCGTCGATAGAGTCATTGAAGGTGTGTTGCTATATCCGTTAGCAGATCCTGGGAGCGAATTGTTCGGATCGAAGGGATTGCTAAGATTGGCTCCGCTTACGGCGACAACTATCAAGTCGTTATACTCCCCTCCATATTCGATGCTCGCGCAACCTGAAATCCGCTCGGTAATAATGTCGTTAGAAAGCACGCCGGGACTCGCGGCCCAGAACTCCGCGATCTGGTCTCGGTTACTTCCCGTCGTCCCGTCGTTTCTGCCGGAAGCGCTTCCTCTCAAGGTCCAGTATAACCCTGCAGTGTCGTTGACAGAGAAGTTGCAGCTTGTCTGAAGGTCAAGACTTTCGATCGCGTAGACGATGATCAGGTCATATCCGTGCAGTGTGCTGAGCGTCGCTGAGCAGGAATTGGTATCATGACCGCATCCCGCTTCAGCCGAGGCGTCAATGCCAAGCGAGCCGGCCGCCGGGGAGACAATGGTTACAAGGATCGCGGTCGTGTGTGAACTTGAGCCACTTGTGCCAGTTACAGTGAGCTTGTAGAAGCCTGGCGCAGTAGCGTTCGTGGTTGATACGTTCAGAACAGAGCTTCCAGACCCGCCAGAGGGAACTGGGACACTGGACGGGTTGAGGTTTAGGCTTGGTCCAGCCGGGGTTACGGTCGCCTGCAAATCGACCGTGCCGGTGAAGTTGTTGACACTAGTCACGGTGACCGTGGATGTTCCAGAGGAACCGGCAGTGATGGTGAGGCTGCTAGGACTCGCGCTGAGACCGAAATCTGGTGCTGTGTTCGCTGCCTGGACCGCGTCTGCTATGACTTCCCAGTACCAGTTTGCACCATCACCGAACGTCACAGGGAAGCTTGTAGCAGGCGAGTTGACAATTGCATATTCTGAGACCATGTACCCGCCGTCTCCGTTTATCAGAGTGAACCCGGACCCTGCACTCAGTACTGGAAAAGTGCTCTGCAGTGCGACTCCTAGTATCATGTCACTTGGATTACTAGTTGATATTAGAGAGGCCGGTGTGCCATTGTAGCCGCTGACCGAGGCAGGGATGGAACCGTTGGGGTCGAAGGGGTTGTTGAAGTTCGCGCCGCTTATTCCGAAGACCATGAGTCCGTTGTACTCGCCACCATATTGGTAGCTGGCACAGCCCAGTATCGACTCAGTAATGTTGTCGGAAGATAGCGGGGTTGCGCTCTTCGCCCAAAACTCTGCTATCTGGTCTCTGTCGCTCCCCGTCGTTCCATCGTTTCTGCCAGAGACAGCAGCCCTCATCTCCCAGGAAAGCCCAGCAGTGTCCTTGACAGAAAACGAACAGCTGGCTTGAAGATCGAGCGATTCAGACGTATAGACTATCACAATGTCATTAGAGCTGGAAGTACTGAACAGGGTGGAGCATGAGTTCGTGAAGTGACTGCAGCCTTGAACGGATGATCCGTCAATCGTCGGCGTTGCGCTGGGATTGCTCGCGTGACTCAGCGATGGAAGAGAGAACGAGCCTCCGAGTAACAGAATTAGCGCTAAGAGTATAGGAGTTCCTTTCAAGAATCGCACGTTTTCCTAGTCCCCGTCATCAGCAGATGGGCACCCAAGTTTGCTTTGTTGCATTCCTAATAAATACTTGCGGATATGACGCTATCTGAAGCCATCTGCCGATAGCAAATTCGCCAATTCGGCGACTTTTTTACATCCGCACGTCCCGATTGGGAATGGAGTACGCGAACTGAAGCCCGTCACTTCTCCAGTGTGTGCCGGTCATCTTCGCTCGATTTCTTAGGAACGAAAGGCGGTCTTTCCCCAGCCTCAATTCCTCGCCCTTCTGGACCACCCTAAGCCAAACTTACCAGAAAATCATCCAAGGAGGACTCTATTGGGTACACTGACCGAAACATTTAACCCCGCAAAAAACGCTACGCGAAGCTGTACCGTGCCATAGGTGTAATTCGTGAGAACCCCAATGAAATTGTTTGTTCTCTTCATATTATTGACGGGATTAGTCTTCGCGGCACCATCGGGCAGTTGGCCCATCGTGACATCAGCCGCGACAACACCAGACTTCACAATGTCCGCCCATCCGAACACGCTCACGATTCCACAAGGCTCCGCCGGGAAAACCATAATCCTCCTGACGAGCGTTAACGGTTTTCAAGGAAA
>VBAX01000083.1:0-845 GCA_005883075.1 Candidatus Bathyarchaeota archaeon
TCTCACCCAGAGAGAGGGTTAGGAGGAATTCTGAGAAGAGGTTCGTTCTGGGAAGAAAACCAGGCCAGAACTACATCCGAACCTAACTCTGTTCGATTTTTTGGGCACCGGACTACGAGGCTGCGGTCTTCCTCGGGTGCTTAGCTTATTAGCAGCAGGCGCAAATGGTTTCTCATCGATTTCAGATGGAAAAAGTCAATCAGATGCAACGCGGACTCATGGCACGGGTAGTATTGTCGATAATCACACTCGCTGCCTTCTTGGCAGGTTCCTTGATTTTCGTGGGGTTCTACACTTCGGGGTACGATTTGTTCCAGAAGATTGTGGTGCTCCTGGTCGCCATGATCATCGCATTTGCGGCCCTAGCGGTCCTCTGGGTAACCTGGGCCGGTCGCAGAGGAATGAGGGGCTGGTGGAGAGACTAACCCACTAACGGTCTAACCGCCAAGCTCTTAGATAGAACGCCCTTCTACAAGGGTCTGCGAACAAGTTTCGGGACCCGTGCGTTGTCTCTGGCAATTGATGCTCTTCTTGTCGTTCAGTCAATCGTAGTGTTCCTTCTAGCCGGGTATGAGTATCTGACTCTGATGCATTTCCCTGCCTTGCCTGAAAATGCATTGGTCGCTCCAGATCGTTCTATGGTGTCGATTATTCTTCCCGTTCGAAATCAAGCAAACACAGCGTCCGAATGCGTGACCTCCCTAGTCGGATTGGACTATCCCCAGAAAGAGATCATTGTAGTCGATGGAAATTCTACTGATGGGACCCAAGAAATCCTCAAGAGCTTCGATGGTAAGATCAAGATTGTCGAGGAAGAACCTCTTCCTCAAGGCTGGGTGGGAAAG
>VBAX01000083.1:875-10110 GCA_005883075.1 Candidatus Bathyarchaeota archaeon
TCTGATGTTCACAGACGGCGACTCTATCCACTCACGCGATAGTCTAGCGAAGACCGTGAACTATCTCGAGGCAACAAAAGCCGATCTAGTCACTCTCGCACCGGGGGCGATTCTTCAAACCTTCTGGGAGAAACTTCTCCAGCCCCCCATTTTTTGGCTCATTATGATGTTCGTAGGCGGCAAGTGGGTTAACGACGACAGCAAACCGCGCTGGGCGCTTGGGAACGGTAAGTACATGCTCTTTCGCCGCGAGGCCTACGACAAAGTTGGTGGACACTCCGCTGTCAGAGATAGAATCGCGGAGGATTATTCTCTGGGCAGGCTGATAAAAGCGAAAGGTCTCAGACTCAGAATGGTTACGGCCTCCGACACTCTTGGGGTTCGAATGTACTCCAGTCTCCCAGAGATCTGGCGTGGATGGAGGAAGAACTTCTACTCAGTTTCGGGAAATCATCCACTTTTTCGGGCCACATACCGATTGGTACTACTATTCACCTTTCTCGTTTTGCCCTTCGTCGTACTCGGATACGGCGTATACATTGTGCCGACAACGCCCCTGAACGTCTACCTCTTCACAGGCACCTTCATGGCGTTCTTCCTGTGGCTCGGAATAATCATTCTTGACCGATCGATAGGGGTCAGTCCTCTGTATGCCCTCCTGCTTCCCCTCGCAGTCCTAGTCTACATCGGAATAGGCATCGACTCGACCATCAGAGGAGCACTAGGGATGGGATTTTCGTGGAAGGGTCGGGTATACGGAAAACCCATAACTGGGCAGTTCGAAGCCCCAGTTCCCTGAGAAAACACGGGTGGAAGTTCGTAGATTGAGCCAGACAACGGAAATCGTTTCCACAGAAATAATCGAGCGCCTTCTCAGTCTTGACCATCCTTGTCGTGATGACGTCAATCGGATCAAAATCGAAGTTTGCCGATTGCATCGTTCACCAACCGTTCCTCCTAACTCCGATCTTCTTCAGCAGGTCCCCGGCTCCGAACTAGTGAGGCTCAAGCCAATACTGACAAGAAAACAGGTCCGCAGCGCTAGCGGTGTGACCACCGTTGCTGTAATGCCTAAGCCATACGCTTGCCCCCACGGAAAATGCACCTACTGCCCTGGCGGGCCCGAAGTCGGGGTCCCGAGAGCCTACACGGGACATGAGCCGGCGGTAATGCGAGCCCTGGAGAATGAATATGATCCCTACCTCCAGGTTCAGAGTAGAATCACTCAGCTACTCGCAATGGGACACTCAGTGGACAAAGTGGAGCTGATCCTCGTCGGTGGAACCTTTCCCTTTCTACCCCGAACATACCAGGAGAATTTCGTCAAACGATGCCTCGACGCGTTGAATGCCATTGACGCGACTTCCCTGAAAGAAGCAAAGAATCTTGCTGAATCGGCCAAGATTAGGAACGTCGGGATTACTGTTGAGACACGGCCTGACTGGTCGCGGGTTGGTCATGTTGATCACATGCTTTCCATGGGTGTGACACGAGTTGAGATTGGAGTCCAGACCCTATACGATGATGTGTACGAGAAAATTCATCGAGATCATACTGTCGCTGATGTTGTTGAGGCAACGCAGATTTTGAAGGATTCAGGAATCAAAGTAGGGTATCATATGATGCTCGGTCTCCCTGGCTGCGACGCCAAACGGGATCTGGACGCGTTCCGGAGAATTTTTGCAGACCCGGATTTCAAACCTGACATGTTGAAGATCTATCCATGCCTGGTTACCCCCGGGACACAGCTCTACGAGGAATGGAAGAGAGGCGAGTACAAGCCCTATTCCACTGAAGAATCCGCGCGTCTAATCGCTGATGTCAAACAGTTCGTCCTACGCTGGGTCAGGATCATGAGGATACAGAGAGAGATACCGGTCGATGGGATATCTGATGGCGTGAAGCACGGAAATCTCCGCCAGCTCGTTCAGCAGGAACTCGCGCGTCGGCAGATGAAGTGTCAATGCATCAGATGCCGAGAAGTTGGGATCTCCTACCTTAGGAACGGCGAAAGCCCAGACGTGGGACAAGTCCAGCTCGAGCGGGTCGACTACGAAGGGTCTGGAGGGACTGACATTTTCCTATCCGTCGAGGACTCCGAACATGATATCCTCGTTGGATATGTTCGAGTCAGGATACCGACCGAGAAAGCCCATAGACCTGAGATCGCCGAACAAAACACGGCAATCATCAGGGAATTGCACGTATTCGGGCAAACAGTTCCGGTAGGAGACAGACTGGCGAGCGCGTTTCAGCACAAAGGCTATGGATCAAAGCTTCTCGCCGAAGCAGAACGAATCTCTCGCGAAGAATACGATCGCACAAAAATGTTAGTGATTAGTGCTCTAGGTACCAAAGCCTACTACTCGCGCTTCAGCTACACACGCGATGGACCTTACGTCTCCAAGAGCATTGGGTGAGACTTCAACTCTTGCCCCAAAATGCTCGCTTGAGTGGCACTGAAGATTGGTGCGCACGTTCGTGGTTTCCTCCGATGACTAGGACGTTACGACTCTTGCTTATGTCCTTAGACATCCTGCTCTCAGAGAACAATCAACTGAAGAACCCTCAGATTCGATAGATGCTCATTAACGGTAAGGATGCCATTGAGATGGGTGACGCGGTGCACACAAACGATTTTCTTGCCACTCTTACGTGGGTCGTCATTGTCGCGGGAGCGGTCCTCTCAATTGTGGGTTATGTAAGGTTGGGCGGAGGGTACTATTCTACAGAGTATCCCCTCGACTTGGCGGTCGTATATGCAGGCTTGGTACTGGTATTGGGAGGATTTGTCGGTTATACAATCGTCTTGTTCAGTTCGCGAAGCAAGCAGAGAAAAGGGCCCAGCACCTCTGGTGGACCGCCATCGTTCTCTTCAAGCGAATCCTAGCCTACCGAGGAACCCCCGGGTGCGTCTGGGAATATTGCTATCTGGCTAGCAGCAATTAAGGCGTGAGAATCCTTAACCGGATACGTAACTCACAGATTCACGTGTTTCACGAATGACCGTCCAAGAGCTAGAAGGGTACCATGGGCAAGTCCTTCAACAGCTAAGGAAGTCCAAGGCCAAGGTCGGTAGCATCATCCGTCTCACCTCGAAATCGGGCGAAGTGTTCGAAGGGACCCTGATTCCTCGATCGGAATATTCCGATCAAACTCACATAGTCTTGAAGATGAAAAACGGCTACAACATAGGCATCTCCCTCGACAGAACAGAAAAACTGGAGGTCATCGGGCAAGGCGAGAAACCCCATTTCACCAAGCCTTCTCCACCAGCGAATCATGTAGGATTACCCAGGGTTGCCATCGTAAGCACCGGCGGGACTATCGCCAGCAGGGTTGACTATCGCACTGGTGCTGTGCAGCCTGCACTCACAGCCGCCGATCTCGCAAGCGTTGTCCCTGAACTCTCAGCAATCGCAGAAATAGACGCTCACATCCTCTTCAGCGAGTACAGCGAGAACATAGGCCCGACTCATTGGAAAGGCATGGCGGAAGAAGTCGCCAAGAAGATAGCCGACGGTGCAGAGGGGGTCGTGATAAGCCATGGAACAGACACTTTGCACTATACAGCGGCAGCTTTGAGTTTCGCGCTTGCAAACCTACCTGTTCCAGTCTTACTTGTCGGTGCTCAGCGATCTTCTGACCGTCCCAGCTCAGACGCGGCCTCCAACCTCACCGGAGCAGTCGCCCTCGCCGGGCGAGCTGACATGGCCCTTGTTGGCGTTGCTATGCACCAAGACCTTTCCGACCATATCATCGTTGCTCATCGTGGTACCAGGGTTCGAAAGTGTCACACGAGTCGTCGAGACGCATTCAAGTCCATCAATTCCACTCCTATCGCAAGTTACGATTTGAAGACCGGCCATATCGAAATGACGAACGGAATCCCGAAGAGAGACAAGTCCCGGAAGCTGGCCTTGAAATCTCGCTTTGACCAACATGCATACCTAATCAAGTTCTACCCAGGGTTCAACACCGGCATAATTGCCTCAGCCGTATCTGCAGGAACCCGCGGAATAGTCCTCGAAGGAACAGGGCTAGGACATGTTTCAAGACACTTATTCGATTCCCTGAAGAAAGCGCTGAAGCAAGATCTTCCAATCTTCATGGCGTCCCAGACGATATGGGGACGCGTCGACATGAACGTCTACAACACCGGACGCGACCTACTCAACTTGGGAGTCACTCCTCTCGAGGATATGATCGCTGAAACAGCAATTGTCAAGCTGATGTGGGTTGCAGCCCAGACCAAATCAGCAGACAAGATTCGAGAGATGATGCTTCGCCCGATCGCCGGCGAAATGACTTCGAGAACATTGGTGGAGGCTTCCTAGTCGTCCATAGATTATCGAGCCGTCGGCCTCAAGGTCGGCGTCGAGATACACCGACAGCTCGACACCGAGCACAAGCTCTTCTGCGACTGTCCAACCATTCTATCAACAAAGCCGCCCACAGTCGTCTTCGAACGGAGACTTAGGCCCACACAAAGCGAGCTAGGCCAAATTGATCCAGCCGCCCTCTTCGAGTTCCACAAAGGCAAAACCATCACTTACGAGGCGGACCCGGAAACCACCTGCCTCGTGGAACTGGATGAGGAACCTCCCCACCCCTTGAACCCGGAAGCATTGGATGTCGCCCTTACCATGAGTATGCTCTTGCACGCGAAGCCGATGGACGAGATTCACGTTATGCGAAAGGTGGTCATCGATGGGTCAAACACCACCGGATTCCAGCGAACAGCCGTCATCGCACTCAACGGGTCCATAACGGTAGACGGAGTAGAAGTCCCAATAGAACAAGTGACACTAGAAGAGGACGCAGGACGAAAAACAGGCGACACAAAGACCTCGGTAATCTTCCGTCTAGATCGGCTTGGGGTTCCACTGATAGAGGTCTCGACCGGACCGATAATTCACGACCCAGAACAAGCCGGAAAAGTTGCGTTCGCCATAGGCCGTGTTCTCCGAGCTACCAAGAAAGTAAAACGAGGACTAGGGAGTATTCGACAGGACCTCAACGTATCGATCAAGAACGGCGCCCTCATAGAGATCAAAGGGGTCCAGGAGCTCGAACTCGTTTCCAAGGCTGTAGGTTACGAGGTTCAGAGACAGATCGGGCTACTTGAGATCAGAGATGAACTCCGACAGAGAAACGTCAAGGCTTCAGATATCAAAGAGGAATTCGTTGACGTCACCAACATTCTCGCAAGCTCACAATCGAAGATAGTCGAATCTGCTCTCGATCAAGGAGGAGTAGTAATGGCCCTCAAACTTCCAGGTTTCAAAGGGCTGCTCAAGCGAGAACTCATCCCCAATATCAGGCTCGGAACAGAGATGGCAAAACGCGCCGTCTTCTGGGGTAGGGTCGGAGGAATTTTTCATTCAGACGAGCTTCCCGCCTATGGAATCGATTCAAGCCATGTAGAAGAAGTCGCGAAGGCCCTCGGATGTGGAGAACTTGATGGATTCGTCATTGTAGCAGACAATCTCGACGATGCGAAAGACGGCTTGAGGGCCGCTGTAGAACGTGCTCGGGAGGCTGCGGAACGAGTTCCAGAAGAAACACGGGGGGCAAACCCTGACGGGACAACTGTGTACTTGCGCCCAAGGCCTGGAGCTGCGAGAATGTATCCCGAGACCGATGTCCCACCGGTTCAAATCGGCCAGGACCGACTTGAACGACTCTGGGAGAACCTTCCCCGAATGCCGGAAGAGCTCGCGAAAGAGCTGGAGACAAAGCATAGTCTCAGCCCCAAGCTAGCCAGTCAGCTCGTGGATTCCGATTATCTTCCCGCTTTCGAGGAAATTGTTGCTGGAGCAAAAAGCGTCGCACCCAGTTTCGTCGCAACAATCCTTACGGAATCTCTGAGAAGCCTGCAACGGGAACAAGTGCCCGTCGAGAACGTGCGGGAAGACCAGCTCAAACAAGCCTTTGACCTGGTTTCCAAGGGTGAAACCGCGAAAGAGAGTGTTCTGGACGTTCTCAGATGGCTTGCATTCCATCCAGATGGAGCCGCCGAAGAAGCGGTGGAAATGCTGAACCTCCAAATGGTGACCAAGTCCGACCTAGAGAATATCATCAGCAAAGTCGTTGAATCAAATCAAACCCTGGTTCAAGAAAACGGTACCAAAGCTCTCGGACGAATGATGAACCTAGTAATGGCCGAGGTGAGGGGACGAGCCGACCCTAGACAGGTCACTGAGCTGCTTAAGACCCGTTTGGAAAAGGTCAAAGAATGACAAGCACGAAAGACGAGTTAAAGGTCGAAGAGATTGCCCTTGACGATCTCGACAAGAAGATTCTTCACTGGTATCTCATCGACGCTCGCCTCTCCTACAGGGAGCTAGCGCACAAGCTAGGCGTCTCCACAACCACAGTCCAATCGAGAACCGCAAAACTGGAGAAGGCGGGAATCATACGCGGCTACTCGGCCATGTTTGACCATGACAAGATAGGGTTCCAGCTCACCGCGATCACGGAAGTGAGCGTTGCTAAAGGCAAGCTCCTCGAGCTGGAGAAGGAGGTCGCGAAGATGCCGCAAGTACTCGCAGTCTACGACGTAACAGGGCTCACGGATGCCATGGTCATCGCGAAGTTCAAGAGCCGAGACGACCTAAGCAAGTTCACAAAAGCACTTCTAGCCATGCCCTTCGTGGAACGAACGAACACCCACATCGTCCTCACAACAGTCAAAGAAGATTTCAGGTTGCTTTAGGCTGAGATTTGCAGTACCCCGAACTTAGCCTGTGATTTCGGTATCTTTGTCACTTCTCATTAGTGGGAACTCTAAGTTGAGTACCGTTCGACCAGTAATTGTGTCGTGTACCTTTCCCGTCCATGTGACAAGTAAAGACCCGCCAATTGCGAAAGCGGACCTGCCGGCATCGCCTATTGGAATCTCCTTTCGTAATTTACCGTCGCTCTCATCGAAGGTTAAGAGGGTCTTGTAATCCTTGATTGCTAAGAGTTCTGCCGAGCTTTGTCGGTATCCCAGACCCCTCAAGAGAGAATCTTTAGGAACCTGATATCGCCAAATGAGGTCTCCATCCTTGAGTGAGTAACAACTTATCGACTGTGTGGTCTCCGGGTAGTGACCAGACTCCCAGACAACTACTGACCTCTTTGTAAAGAGCGCATCCAGAACAGCGAATGACATTCGAGCTATCTTGAAGATCGTCGTCTTTGAGTCGAATTCCACTATCTCGAGTCCAGCAGACTTTCTCTCCAAGAGCTCAATTTTCTCGAAAGGAGATTCGCATATCCCTTCTATTCCACGCATTTTTTCAAGGGTCTCTCCACTTTCAGTATCTACGATATGAAAGGCTCGCATATCGATCTCGGCAAACAGAGCGCTTAGATATCGGCTAAACTTCATACTCTGTACTTTCTTCAACTCTTTTCTCTGCCATAATATTCGGCCTTGCGTCGTATCGTGCATCGTTATCCCGTATCTGTTCCATGCTCCTACTGCACAGCGGCTACCATCCTTCGAAATGGCTAGTCGTTGGCCTCCAATGTCCCAAAAGGACCGAAACTCTGAGATTTTCCTTCCAGTACTCAAATTCCAAATGGAGACGTTGCAATCAATATCAACCACTGCAACGAAGGGGGAATCGTCGCTTGCAACTATTTCATCTACTTTAGACGCGCGCATCGAGCATCTGGGTCTCGCTTCATTCTCTTGGTATAGGCAGTCGTGCTGCTATATGGGAGGCGTTTTAATTCGAGGTCGCACGGTCGTACCGGAGCGAAACTCCTTAGTTGCTCGCTTCAGTTCTCTGACCGTGCGCTGCAATTCCTCGGCCCCACGGTCAGGATCTTCCAGATGCCGTCCGACTATTCCCACCAAGGCGCTTCCCACGATTGCTCCATCAGCCCCAGATTGGATGACGGAGGAAACGTGTTCAGGCTGAGAGATGCCAAATCCGGCGGAAACCGGAATCCTTCCACTCGCCATGGACTTGACCGTCTTTACAGCGTCGAGCACTTGCGGGCTGAGCGAGTCCCGAGGACCTGTAACCCCGTAGAGTGAGACAAGATAGACGAAACCCTTCGACTTGTCGAGAATAGTTCGCAGCCGGGTTGGAGAAGTGTTCAGTGCTGCCAAGTATATGTTATCGATGTTGTGTTTCAATGCTAGATTCCTGAATTCCTCGCTCTCTTCAACCGGCAAATCCGGGACGACGATCCCATCAACACCACTTTCACGAGCTTTCCTCAGGAAGCGGTCCAAGCCCATTGCTAGAATAGGATTATAGTAACTCAAGACGACAAACGGGACGGGAAACTGCGATGAGAGTTCTCGGATCAAACCCAGGATCCCCACAGGTGTGGCACCTTGCGACAAGGCTCTCATGCTAGAGGCCTGAATCACTGGTCCGTCGGCTATTGGATCTGAGAATGGAATCCCGACTTCAACAATGTCTGCTCCGCCCTCTAACAACGCTGTAGAATTAGCCAAGAATGCTTTCGGGTCTGGGTCGCCGCCTGTCAGGTAGGCGACCAACGCTCCTTCTCCGTGACTTCTGAGCTCTCGGAACCTTGCTTCTATTCTGTCCTCATTGTGGAATGTGCTTGGCAATTATCTCCACATCCTTGTCGCCTCTGCCTGAGAGATTGACGATGATCGAATCCTTTGTCCCGAGACTTTTCGCCAGCTTCATCGCGTAACTGATAGCGTGGGCCGATTCCAAAGCGGGCATGATCCCCTCCAGTTGTGAGAGATTCTTGAAAGCATCCAGAGCCTCGCCATCGCACACTGTAACATACTTGGCTCGGCCCGCGTTCATCAGAAAGGCGTGTTCAGGCCCCACTCCTGGATAGTCAAGCCCAGCTGAAATACTCCTGGTTGTCTGCACTTGTCCCACTTTGTCCTGCAGAACATAGGTCATCATCCCATGCAAGACCCCTTCGCGCCCAGCAACCAACGGTGCCGCGTTTTGTCCCGGCGACAAACTTTCCCCGCCTGCCTCGACTCCGTAAAGATCGACCTCTAGATCGTGCAAGAACGAGTGGAAGATTCCGATCGAGTTGCTTCCCCCACCGACACACGCAACAACAGCTCTTGGGAGCTTACCGTCTGCCTGTAGGATCTGCTTCCGCGCTTCCTTCCCGATCACGCTCTGAAAATCCCGGACCATCGTTGGGTAAGGATGTGGGCCCACAACCGACCCCAGAAGATAGTACGTGTCCTGAGCGTTCGTAACCCAGTCCCTCAACGCTTCATTGATCG
>VBAX01000084.1 GCA_005883075.1 Candidatus Bathyarchaeota archaeon
GTAACTCCGCTTCGTAAACCGGTCTCGGCGAGTTCGATCGCGCGCATTGAGATTTCGGGAAGGGGATCGGTAAATCGCGCGATCCATTCGGGCCCGCCTGGACTGCTGTAGTGAACGTGACAATCCATGAGTCCGGGAATCAATGTTCGAGCCCTGCCATCAACAACTCGAACGGTAGCCCTGTTACCCCGCCATTGGGACGCTGGCCCTATCCAGTGGATTCGTCCATCACGAATCTCGATGGACATTTTAGATTGCGCGGGCGAGCCGGTCCCGTCCCAGAGCTGAACCTCGTCAATTAGGAGGTGCAATTCTAAACCTCACGATCGCTCTTCTTGTTTCAAGTTTTGAATATTCCTCATTTGTCGCACACAGTATATCTGCTCGGCAGGATGATGAGAGAGCGTGCAAGAAAGGGCTGGAATAGTCTACGTTACGGCTGAAGAGATGCGTAAGATAGACGATATGTCAATTCGAGAGTTCCAAGTGGATGTTCTCATGTTGATGGAGAACGCGGGCAGAGCCGCGGCCGTGCTAGCAAGGCAGATGCTACTAGGGCAAACTATCGGAAAGCGTGTTGCCTGCCTAGTCGGAGCGGGCAACAACGGCGGTGATGGAATGGTGGCAGCTAGACACCTATCGAACTGGGGGGCCATTGTCGAAGTGATTGCTGGCACAACTCAAGATAAGATGAAGAGCGTACCACTTGGACAGCTACACATCTTAGAAAAAATGGGAATCTCGATCCTATGGGCGGACTACGCTCTGAGAGATTATGACCTGCTCATCGACGGTCTCATTGGATATGGGCTTGAGGACAACCCTCGAGACAGAATAGCTACGATAATCAAAGACGCCAACGCGAGCGGCCGCCCGGTTTTAGCTCTGGATGTTCCGTCAGGAATGAACGCGACGACGGGCGAGGCTTACGACCCATGTATCAAGGCGACGGCAACCCTCACCTTAGCACTTCCAAAGACCGGGTTCCTTGCCCCAAGGGCTTCGCCGTATGTGGGCGATTTGTATCTCGCTGACATTTCGATACCCCGAAAGGTCTACCAGAGCTTTGGACAGAAGAGCATGTTGTTTCAGAAAGACACCTTGCAAAGGATCCAACTAGTCCATTCGTAACTACAACAGAATTTACGAACGGAATATTCAATTTCAGCTGATGAGGTGCAGGTCCCTGTCCAGTCGAGAGGTCTAGTCTCGTGAGTAGGCGGATGGCTATCGAGATAGTGTGTCGATGACTTGCTGTGTGTGGGCGTCAGCTTTGACCGGATCGAATACTTTCTCGACGATCCCTTTTTCATCGATGATGAAGGTAACGCGTCTGGCCATGTTGGATTTCTCGTTGAGAACCCCATATGCCTTTGTGATGCTCTTGTCCGAATCCGCGACCAGCTGGAATGGAAGGTTGAACTTTTGAGTAAAGTGTTGGTGGGACACGACATTGTCAACACTCACGCCCAAAACCTCAGCTCCTAGCTCGCGAATTTTCGCATATTGATCTCTTAGACCACACGCTTCTATCGTGCAGCCGGGAGTATCGTCTTTCGGATAGAAGTAGAGAACGACCTTCTTTCCCTTGTAATCATTGAGTTTCACAACATCGCCCGTCGTCAAGAGAGAGACGAACTCAGGAGCGTGCATTCCTGCCTGGATACTGGTGGTCGCTTGCATGAATTTGTCAAAGAAGCATCGTCTCTTTTATGCGCATCGCTCACTAGAGATGGGGACCCTGTCAGATTCTCCCCGCTCTCCAAGCCTTCTACTTGCCCGGCCCTAGGCGTTTCATGTGTCGAAGAGATCCGAACAGAGAACGGGACAGGTACTGGATCCTCATTGAAAGAGTTCTGCGGAGAATCTGCTGAACTCCAAACTTTTTCTTGCTGGACAACCCACTTTCTGTACAGTCTTGGATGAGTTGCGGCCCTCTCTACGTCTCATCGGAGAGAAGGATTGCTTTCTACCCTGAAAGGTATCCGAACAAGAGCAATTGATGATTTTCCGGTTGACACTAAACACTAGTTTAAAATACATAGCACCTCGAAAACAGGTTGTTTTAGGGAAGACCGGTCGGAAGAGAGACCTAATCCTAACTAAAGCGAAGTGTGTTTGAGGTATAGATGAATGGCTAGAATAGTGCTCACGGCTGACGCAACACAAATGAGCGAGTACTGGGGTATACCCCTGCTCCCCTTCTTCAGCTGCGCACCTGCAGAGAAAGTCCCCCGAATCGTGTTCGACTTCCTTTCCCCCCAGGTCAAACACAACAACGGAGTTGCACAGATGGCGCCCTACGGGCTCAGAAAGCTGGAAGCCTCCATCCTGAGGACGTACAAGCCCGAGGAAGTTGTGGTCGCCCACCCTGACCACGTCTCCAAGTTCGTCAACGAGGACACCCGAATAATCGGAATATCCACCATGGACCCTCTGGGACTCGGACCGGTCAGCATGATGTTCACCGACGGAGGCCAGCTAACAGCGTATACGAAGAGGAAATTCCTTGAGCTCGTCTATGAAGTAAACCGAGCGAGGAAGCGGTTTCCGAAGGCGAAACTGGTCCTTGGCGGGTCAGGCGCTTGGCAGATGGAAACCAAAGACGAACAGACGAGGGCTCTTGGCGTCAACCATACCGTGATCGGAGAGTGCGACCACGTCATACAGGACATCTATAACGATATAGAATTCAACGGTGCGCCAGAGTTCATCCACGTCCCCCGCGGACCTAAGCTAGAGCAGATCCCAGACATCGTTGGAGCTTCAACTCACGGGCTTGTTGAGGTCATGAGGGGCTGTGGCCGCAACTGCCAGTTCTGCGAGCCAAACCTTCGCACGGCAAAATACTACCCGGCCGACAAGATCGAGAGAGAGATCGCGGTCAACAGGAAGATTGGAAACCCCAACGTCTGGATTCACAGCGAGGATATTTTCCTATACAAGCTTGAAGACAAGAACGGGTTCATGCCCAACCACGAGGCGGTTGTTGACCTCTTCAAGACAGTAATGACCCAGGGCGGCATAACCTACGCCAACCCGACCCATGGCACAACAGCCCCGGCAGCGGCCGATCCGGAGCTGATCAAAGAAATATCCGACACGGTCCGTGCTAAGGATGACAAGTACATTGGCATCCAGTCAGGACTCGAGACAGGCTCCACGGAACTGATCCGGAAATACATGCCTTTGAAGGTGAAACCCTTCAGCCCTAGCGAATGGCAGGAAGTCATCTACAACGGCACGCGAATCTTCAACGAGAACTACTGGTTCCCAGCCTACACGCTCATTGTCGGATTGCCTGGAGAGACTACTGATGACGCGATCGAGACCGTCCGGTTGATCGATAAGATGGAACACGGGCTGCGAAAAGAGATTGGAAACAGAGCACACTTCACTGTGACGCCCCTCAGCTTTGTCCCGCTGGGCGTTTTGAAGAACAAGGGCTTCTTCAATATTGATGAAGCGATAGATGAGGCGAGGTTCTGGGTCATCTACAGAAGCTGGAGACATACAGTACTGGAGCTGCACTCAATGCCGCCGACGCTCATGAAATTGAACCCGGCCTTCAAAGCCATCTTCACGACTCTATGCTGGTTCGGCTCGAAGAAGATCCTAGACAGCATCAAAGCGTGGGGACGATCACTGGGATACGACGCTGACAAGAGCCTTCGACTGAACTAGAACGACCCTTCGATTCTTTTTTTCTTGACGATTCTTCCTCTCCGCAAGGTCCCGAGGACCCGCTGGACCGCGTTCCTCGGTCTAGGGCAACTCTCCCCCGTTCGCTCGCTCAAAGCAATCTCCCTCTGATCACCTCTCGGGCCAAAGGCAAGAGCCCGCTTCTCCCTCCGTAACCCGTTTCTCCGAACAGAAGCCAAAACATCTCATCCGGTCTATCACTAGGACGAAAGAACTCCGACTTTATCCTGACCCCCCTTTCAGTGAAAAGTCCGACCGTATCTATCCAACCCTTCGAGAGAGAACTTGCGACGTTCGCGAATCTAGTGCATATTCCGCAATCATTGTCATAGAGGAGAACGGGTCGACCGACAGTCATTTGGACGGGCAACTATGCTAGGTTCCCGCTGAAGATACTAGGGGAGTCACCGTGTAAACTTTCTTTCTCTACAATATCATCCGGCGAGTGTCGGCGGGAAGTATTCCCTTCAGTCGACCTTGAGAAAATGATAGTTCAGACGGGATGCTGGGTTGAGGAGCCGTCGAATGATGTTAGTCGCGGAATCTGTGTCGACTAATCAAGGATGGGAAGGCGCGTTAAACACTCTGTCTGGAGCTTGGCCCATTTCGTTTGGATTTCTGCGTTTCAATGGTCTAGGGTGACGCTCCATCGGTTGCCAGTCCTGTCGGAAGATTCCTGACCTGAATCGTACTGCTATGGAGGTTCTTTTTTGCATGTTTCTCTACATATAACCACGTGAGGGTGCGGGATATTGACTGGGGAGAAGGTTATCCAGTCAACTGGAAAGCCGGAGATCTAGCTGTTGTCTTCTGTTTCGGGAAGGATACGGCTGATTCTGTCGAAGAGTTCGTACCCCGCCGCTATCGAAGAGTGCGTCTCGACCTCGTTCGTTGGTTGGCTCCAGACCAGAATTTCCGCGGGGGCAAGTCGTACTACTAGTTGGAAACGTCCGTCTTCGGTGATCCAATAGAGCGATTGGCCTGACCCGCTACTAGAGTATCCTAGCCAGCGGAAATTCTTGAACCATCGGCCTTTCAGTTTAGAGGTGAGCAGGTTTGGGTCTATTCCTGGGGGTAGCTGGCCTCGGATGACGGGCTCTCCCTCGTCCAGGTGGCGTGTCGTCTTTCTGGAGTGGTGTAGGACCTTGTATCCTTCGTCCGTCTTGAGGACAAGATTGTCGTCCTCGAGGCGCTTGAGGATTCGTGTTAGTTTCTCTTGGTGTAGTCCAAGTCTTCTCTTCATTCCTTGGAAGCTGTAGGTCGCGTCGTTCTCGGATGATAGCATGTTCATTACAAGTGTCTGATCGTCTAGTGGTCTTGCGTCAAAGGATGGGCCGATTTCTGGAGAAGGCAATCGCTTCTAAGTGGGCCTGTCCGGCGGCCCTTATTTATTGACGATGTTACTGTTCGTGGTTTAGTGGAAACGGGCTCGGCCCTGAGCCAAGATCGAATCAACATTTGCCTTCCAAGCGTCGAACTGTGCCGGATCCTTTGGATAGTTCTGGTAGAGCTCATTGAGCGCCCGCATCCTAGCCATCGTGAACACAAGTCCACTGAACGCCTTGTACGACCCCAGACCTCTGAACAGTTTGACTATCTTCTTGGCCGCGGAGAGATGGGGCATTTCGCCCAACGATATCTCTGTGGCCTCGTCCGATGAGAGAAAGTGTCTCATGCCATAGTTGATCTGGGCATTGTTGAGTGTCTGAAGATACATCCGAAATACTTCCAGACCGGCCGTCTTGTTGCCGTAATGGTTGACGAAGTCCAAGTTGTACTGCCAAAGCTGTTTCTCGCTGAAATCGTTCGCCTCGATCGCCCGCACAGCAGCTTCACCGGCCATTACTCCGCCTATGAGTCCTGGGCCTATGCCGCCTGCGCTGATCGGGTTGGGGAACCACGCAGCGTCTCCACAGATCATGTAGCCGTTGGCGACGAGGCAATCGTTCTGGTGTCTAACCGAGACCTGCCAAGACCCCGTGAGGTTGCTGTCATCACTCAGAGGCTGAATATCCTTGAACCGATCATCTGCTGCCAACCAATCTTTCAGGAGTGCGCTGAGAGGCTTTGGACTTCTCTTCTGCTGGATGCCTAGGCCGATGTTGACCTTGTCTTCGGATTTTGGAAAGAGCCAGAGATAGCCACCAGGGGCTTTTTCCGCGTCGAGATAGATATCGCAGTGGAACGGTTCCACTTCAACGCCGTCCCGGAGTTTCGCGTTCAGACGTGCCGTCGGCTCTACATCGTCCTTGTTGATCTCTTTCTCAATATGACTAGGAATCGGAAGATTCCGACGAAGCTTAGTGGACATTCCGGAGGTATCTATGATGAGTTTGGATCGAATTTCGAACGGTTGATTGACGCCGGGACCAACTGTTTGGCCGTGTAACCCGACTATTGTTCCGTTTTCTTGGATTAGTTCGGTTGCTTGGACGTTGCCGCGAAATTCAACGCCAGCGTTCAGAGCGTCGTCGAGTAGGCGTTTCGCGAACTTTGGCCTGTCAAGAACATATCCAGGGCCTTCGAATGGGACTCTGACTTTCATGTCGGGGGAGTAGACGTAGACCGCCGTTACCCGGTTCTCCATCTCGGGCTTCCCGTAGGTCGTCCCGATGCGCTCGTGAATGTACTTGATGTGGTGCTCGCCTACAGCGTCGCCGCATACCCAGCCTAGAACTGTTTTCTTTCCCGCTTCTGTGGGCGGGTTTCTGTCCATTAGTAGAACGCTTACGTTTCCTTTGCCCTTCAGGGCTATTGTGCCGGCTGTCATACAGCCCGCTATGCCGGCGCCAACAACTACTACGTCCCAGTTTTCGGCCAAATTCTTCACGACGTTAGGAGTCTATCGTGGACGTGTGAACACGCTTTAGCCTTTTGCCTCTCAACTCAATAAACTCGGGGAATTAGCCTTATATCATCTCCGGCGAGTCGATTTTTTCGAACTAGAGAGATCGCCTAAAGATGTCATCTAACCCTGGTGTCGATGCGAAAAAGCCGCCCTTCATCGGATTATGGCTCAAGGCGATGCGGGTCCCATTCTTACAGGCGACCTTCGTGCCCGTCATACTCGGCGGCGTCGTCGCCTGGGAGATAGCAGGCAAATTCTCCTGGCCCACTTTCCTGCTCACCTTGCTGGGTGCCAGTCTAATCCAGATCGCCAGTAACATGTTCAACGACTATTTTGATTTCAAGAGCGGAAACGATCTCCAAGTCAGACACCAAAACCCATTCGCCGGCGGCGGACGAATACTGACAGCCGACCTGATCAAACCATCAACACATTTGATCGTTTCAACTTCTTGTCTGATACTCGGGTCCCTCATAGGATTCTACTTCATTTTCGCCCTCGGATTGTACCAGTTATTCTGGTTCGGACTGATAGGTGTCGTGTCCACCTACTTCTACGTAGGGCCTCCTTTCAAACTGGCTTACCGTGGAGTTGGAGAGTTTCTTGTCGGACTGAATTTCGGACCTGTTATGACTTTGGGCGCATTCTACGTTCAAACCGGATCCCTCGCATCCGCGACGGTCCCGCTACTTGCGTCAATCCCGGTCGGGCTGCTTATTGCAGCGGTGTTGTGGATCAACGAGTTTCCCGACATGGACGCGGACAAGGCGGTCGGAAAGAAGACTCTGGTTTTGAGGCTAGGCTACCTCCGGTCAGTCGCGGTCTACGTTGGATTATTGGCAACATCCTACTTTCTAGTTCTCCTTTATGCAGTTCTGAAGATCTTCGGATCATTCCCAATCACGAGCTATACAACGCTCATCGCCCTGTTCAGTCTCCCGTTTGCGCTGAAAGCGGTCAGGATATTGCGGGCTAACTACAAGGATCCGCACGCGATAATACCTGCTAATGCTAACACGATAATTCTGCACCTAGCATTTGGTCTCTTGGCGATTGTCGGGTTTGTGATTGGGGGACTCGTGGGCCTATAGTCTGGTTATGGGTTCAGAACTTGTTATATTCCCACGATCGCGAATGAGCATGATACCGTACGATGGCGTCGACAAGCATGGTAAACACAGTGCAGAAGGAGAACGTTAGCATTGAGGATCGTGTGTTCAAGCTCAAGCTAGAATGGATGATGGCGAAGGATGATAATGAGCGTCGCAGGATAAGCGAAGAGATCAGACGTCTCATCCAGACGACACCCTCAAAATAGCCTCTTAGGTTTCTGCACTATCTCGTGGGCGAGTCGTTACGGACCAACGAATCGCTGTTAAATTATCGACCGCTCTCGCCTTCGGCCCGACCGGAATAATCTGGGCCTTTTTACCAATCCAGCTTCGCTCACTAGGAGCATCCTTCTCGCTAATTTCCTTGGTCTCCTTTCTTCCCGCGATCGAGACCATCGTCCTCTCTCCTGTCTGGGGAGGTATTCTCGACAGGACCGGAAAGGGGACGAGGATTCTCGTCCTGTCGTTCCTAGTCCAAGCTGTCGGATTCACTCTCTTCCCGTTTCTACGAGACCCTGCACAGTTCGTGTTCGTGGTTGCACTAATGGGCCTCTTCTCCTCAAGC
>VBAX01000085.1:0-10455 GCA_005883075.1 Candidatus Bathyarchaeota archaeon
GGATTCAGGGGTCGCGATAGGGCCTATCATCCTCCGGACATGTTGCTTCAATTCCTCAGAGAGATGATTGGAGGGGTTAGCCACTTTTCTTAACGTCACAAAGGCAACGATAGATTCGCCTTTCACCGGATCGGGTTTGCCTGCGACTGCAGCCTCTGCCACCGATGGATGGCTGACGAGCGCGTCTTCCACCTCCTTTGTTCCAAGCCGATGACCCGCCACCTTGATTACCTCGTCCGCTCGCCCGAGGAGCCAGAAGTAACCATCCGAATCGCGCATGGCATAGTCCCCTGGATAGTAGAGCCCCGGAAATCGGGTCCAGTAGACCTGGCGATACCGTTCCGGGTCCTTGTAAAGGGTCATGAACATACCCGGCCAAGGCCTCTTGATGACGAGGAATCCTTTCTCGCCAGGTGGTAGGGGTTTACCCTTCTCGTCAACAACATCCGTCTCTATGCCGGGCAGCGGAAACGTGGCGGACCCGGCTTTCAACTGGACCAGCCCCAACCGAGGACTCGGCGAGATCATGATCCCCCCAGTTTCGGTCTGCCACCATGTATCAACAATGGGACAACGGCCCCGCCCTATCACGTCAAAATACCATTGCCAAGCAGCAGGATTGATCGGCTCGCCAACTGTCCCAAGCAAGCGCAAGCTATCCAGGTCATGTTGCTTGGGGAGATCGTCTCCATGACGCATTAGTGAGCGGATCGCCGTTGGCGCAGTATAGAGAATCGTAACGCCATAACGTTCAACTATGTCCCACCATCTATCTGGTTCCGGATAATCCAACGCTCCCTCGTACATCACTGAGGTGAGGCCGTGCATCAAAGGGGCAAACACAACGTACGTGTGTCCTGTGACCCATCCTATGTCTGCAGTGCACCAGTAAACATCTTCATCCTTCGCATCGAACACCCATTCCTGGGTTGCATAGGCGAACACCAGATAGCCGCCTGTCCCATGAGCAACGCCTTTCGGTTTACCCGTTGTCCCTGACGTATAGAGAATGTAGAGAAGATGAGTAGACTCAACAGGCACGGGCGCGATGTAGCTGGAGGTCTTCGCCATCAGATCGTGCCACCAATAATCTCGGCCCTCAATCATTGGCACGACGTGTCCTGTCCGCCGAAAAACAACAACATGTTTCACACTAGGAGACTCGTTTACAGCATCGTCGACAACGGTCTTTAGTTCCAAGACCTTTCCTCGGCGATAGCCACCGTCAGCAGTCACGACGATTTTCGCCTCGCAATCTTGGATACGTTCGGCTAGCGCTTTCGCACTGAACCCTGAAAAGACTACAGTGAAAGGCAGTCCCAGTCGCGCACAAGCCAGCATTGTAATCGGGAACTCGGGGACCAGGGGCATGTAGATCGCTACAGTGTCGCCCTTCCGGAGACCAAGGTTATGGAGAACAACGGCGAGCGTGTTCACCTCGCGATGGAGCTCTCCGTAGGTAATTGTCCGACGTTCTCCGTTTTCACCCTCCCAGAGATATGCCGCTTTGTTCTTGCGCCAAGATTTCACATGCTTGTCCACAGCATTCTCTGATGCGTTCAACAATCCTCCGACAAACCATTGGGCAAAGGGCGAGTCCCATTTCAGAACCTTGTCCCATTTCTTGCGCCAGACAAGTTGACTCGCAATGCCGGCCCAGAACGATTCTGGGTCCCGGAGAGAATCTGCCTGGAGAGAGGGATATTGTTCCTTCGGCTGGTATGTCTTCTCCACGGGTGGTTTGCCGGAGTCCGACATTTACAGAACTAAAGTTCACCATAACTTAAAAACGGGTAGGTAGGAATTGACCATCGAAATCGGTATGTCCAACCTCATTCATTCGAAGCGTCCCCGAAGCCTTGAGGAACGGTATGAGTTGCTGAGGAAGACGTTGGCTCACTATCTCCTCCTCCAGGTAGGCACTTTTGTCGGCCTCGCGGGCTTTGACGCGGTTGGGCCCGCTATGAACATGCTGACGGACATGAAGGCCAATCTCAAAGTTGAGGAGATAAAGGCGAAGAACCAGGGAAGTAGGGTCGAGGCTCTTTCCCAGAACTTGGCTGAAAGTATGGGCGAGACATTTGCTAGCGACTACGATGTAGAAGCAGGCGAGGGGTCTAGGACAGTGAGACTGGACCGTTGCGGGTGCATAGAATCCGTGCTCGCACAGGCGGAAGCATACGGACTGACGAAGCCCCAGGCTAGGTCGATATTTTGTAGCACCTGCATAGGCAGCTACAGGAAGGCCGCGGAAACTCTAGAGCTTGGTTTCCAAGGAAAGCTTCGCGGCGAGCATGGTTGCTCGATGAGCTTCTCCAAGAAATAGTCGCCCCTACTCTAGACGGATGACCGTGCGTTTTCCCTGAGTCCATGAAACACTAGCGGACCAAACCGTTTGTCCTGATTATGCAACCTCCTGATTCCATCGAAAGTCACCGATGGTTGGGTTTTTACTGGGTTTCTTGCTGCTGGATCCTAGTTGGATGTCGGAGAAACAGATCCGTGTGAGGAGCGGGGGTCCTCTCGTGGCTGGTTAGGCGGATTATTCTCGCCTTTGAACGATTTGAACCAGACCGGGAAGAAGCTCTGGGCTGCCAACGCCAATAGGACAAGGAACAATACTTGGATTCCTGAGAAGATATTCGGTGGCAGTCTAGAGCTGGTAAACCCAAGGTCTACTGCGAACTGCGTCGCGCTTCCGATAATCTGGACAAAGCCCGCGACAGCGGTAAGGGCGAAACCACTTCTCAGCCCTGTACCATTCAATCCTCTCGAGAGAATCAGAGATAGGGTCGTGAGGACAAGTACGGCCCCAATGGCAATTACGTCTAACGCAACAGCGACAGTGTCCAAGGACCCAGGCACTAAGATGTTGAACGAGTCTCCGCTCAAGAAATTGTTGTAACCCGCGACCTTACGCCTAAGACGCGAAACTAGAGGAATCGACAACTATGATGGAAAGCATGATCTGATTCGGGGGTTATTTGTAACGAGTGGGTGACGCGAAGCAGTTACAATGAGGATTTCAAAGCTCTCTTGGCGAAGGTAACCATCGGAGCTTAGGATTTTAGGCCAAGGAGGTGAGCCTGACGCCAAACAAGAGAGGGTCATTCGGTGGCTATGGGATCGAACTAGACGAACATCTCGCCACTGTACTCGGTGGGAAGGAAGGACAGAAGGTCACCCCATCCGAGATGACCAAGAGACTCTGGCAATACATAAAGCGGCATAACCTCGGCAAGAAAGACGGTAACTAACAGACCGAACTTGCCTTGGCGGCCTAAAAACCCGACCCCCTTTTTTTGGGATCCTACCTAGTCACAGTTTTAGTTTTTTCCGTGTGCGCCAACGCACCTATTGTAACTCACCGGCCTTTCACGGAGTAACACAAGCCTTCACGCACAGCTTGTCCTTTCCGAGCAAGATCCGGAGTAACGGCCGGTTGGGGAAATAGCGGCAGCTAGAAAAACTTGAGAACAAAGGCAGGCATAGCGCTCTGCATCGCGCTCTCCATCGTAGCTCTATCTTTCACCACCGACAAAGCTTGGGGAGCAATAGGGTATGCGGTGAACGCAGTTCCCTCAACCATCAATCTGGGCCAGAACGTAACAATCACTGTCTCCTGGAACGGGGGCACAGCAGGGGCCTCCTATACCTTCAGGATCACCGTGACCAAGCCAAGCGGATCGGGGTCGGCTTGGGTATCACTATCTAGGTCTGCCAACTCTACAGGGGGAGGAGTGGTCGCCATAACTTATCCGCAACCCCTCAGCAGCTGGACACAGGTCTCAGGAACAATCAACACTGACATCGAGGGAACGTACATGGTAAGCGTTGACAAGACATCGCCGAATCCAGTTCAAACAGGAGTTGCAACAACCTCCTTCGCCGTGACCCACCTCATATCAGTCGCCATTACCTCACCAAGTGGAGGGGCAAACCTCTACCGAGGAAGCGGTGCCACCATAACCGCTTTGCTTTCCGACGCGAGAGGGCTACCAGTTACCACAGGTTCAGCGACTGCTACAACGCCGAAAGGAACACTTCCTCTATCACAGACTCAGCCCGGGAGCTACTCTGGGCAATACCTGATACAGCTGGGAGACGCAATTGGGCCCTGGAATATTACCGTAACCGGTACGCTAGTTGGTGGAAACTACGGCTCAAGCTCCACTATTGTAACCATCTCCTCTGCCCAGCTCATCGTGTTAGGACTTGCAACAACAAACGCTTACCAAGCCCCAACCTCAGACTTCAATCCGGGGGACAGCCTCTACGCCACATTCAGGATTGCATACTCGAGCTCGGGATTCCTAGGACAGGGCGCCTTCAATCTTCAGGTCAGAAATCCATCTGGAGCATTCGTAGCGAATCTAACCAGCATCTACGATTCTAATCGGGGGTTGTACTACACGCCTTCCGGTTTCCAGATCACGTCCGGCGATCCGGGTGGGGCTTGGGATTTGGTCTTTCCCGCGAACAGCTTGAATGACTCCTATGGGAATAGTGGTCCCAGCACCCCTGTGACCTATAGGTTTCAGGTCCACCAGCCCGTCAGCCCTGTGTCGACAATTAGCCCATTCTTCTACGCCGTCATCGCCCTAGCCATAGGAGGAGGTCTGGGCACCACAGTATTCCTAAAGAGATTCAACGAGACCACAAGACCCTTCGACGACCTATTCAAGCTCACGGGAGGAGAGCTTCAGCCGCCAATGTCCTTGATGTTGGCTGGGAATGCTGGTGCTGGAACTTCGACACTGGGCCTCCAACTCCTCTACCGAGACTTGAAAGCCGGAAAGCCCTGCGGGTTGCTCTCCTACGATGCATTTCCGTCTGAGGTTCAGAAGAGGATGAAGGGCATGGGTTGGGACATAACGCCCTACTTGGAACAGGGGGATCTGCGAGTCTTGGATATTTATTCTGCACTGGCTGGGGTCGAAAGCGGGACGATTAGAGATCCCACCGACTTCACTGAAATCAGCATTCAAGTAACCAACATGCTAGACAAGACGAAAGGCCCCACTACAGTGCTGTTGGATTCAGTCACACCGATCTTTAACTCTGCTCAAGCTAAGGACTGCGTAAACTTTCTGCAGGTAATCGCCGCCAAAGTCAAGAACAGCGGGGGCAAATTCATATTCACCTCGACCAAAGGGTCAATGCCAGAGGACGCAAGGCTCACCATCGAGTCTTTGGTCGATGGGGTCATTGACCTCAACCTAGTGAAGAAAGGTAAGTCCCTGACCCGCTTTCTCCAAGTGAGAAAAATGCCGGGGCGTGAAATATCTTCCGCCGAGACGGAGTTTGAAATGGTACCAGGCAAGGGCATTCTGTTCTTGAAACAGAGAATACCCCTAGGCTTTCCCGCCAAGAAGTAGATTTCTCAAAGAGAGATCTATTGAATTAAAGCTTCAAAAAAAGAAAGGGTGGTTAAGGATTGCTTAGAGAGAATATGTCCCTGAGCACGATGTCAGCTGGCTCCCCTTGCTGTTGAGTATCGCAGACTGGAAACTATAGGTTCCCGCCCCGTTCGACGGCACGGGCACAGTAACGGTACTAGTAGTGGTCCCGGAGGAAACCGTGTACTTCACGGATTGAGTATTGTACAGGACCCCGTTCTGGTACGAGTTGAGGTTGTTGGTTTCGCTGGGACCAGGAAGGGTACTGCCACTGGCGGAATTGACGGTTGTCTTTACGTAGAAGTTTCCACTCGAGACGGTCGCGGTGACAGCGCACGAGTAGATCGTTCCCCCACCCGATCCACCCCTGGCATAGACTGGAGTTACAGAGCTAAGAGCTACGATGCTCAGGCTAACAAAGAGGGCCAGGAGAAGGAGACTTCCTCTGCTTCCCTTGACTCTCATCGAACCTTCGCCAATGGAACCTGTGATCTCATCAGAACAAACGCATAGTGGTGCTCGACCCATCCCGATGATGGTTACGTTTTCTGTTAATACACGCTCAGGATAATCCCGATTCTAGAGTAGAGTGAAGACTCGGCAAGAACTCCACAACCCAACTTCGTCCCAGTTGAATTCTTGTCCACGCATTCTATCGACGTAGGTTACAGCACGTTTACACTATTCTATTCGAGGAGTGCAAGGTTATGCCAGCTTCACCTACAAGGACAAAGAAAGCACTACAGGAGTTAGCTAAGGTATTCAACAAACTAGCGTCAGAACTCACCGCCGACCTAAACGCGGCAATCAACGAGATCGACAGCCTGAAACGAGAAGTACAGAGATTAAAGGCCGGTTCAGGAAGAACGAAAAAGACACCAGCCTCCCCGAAGAAATCCGCCTCGCCCAAGACTGGTCGCCCTCACACCTCAAAGGGAACTCAGCAAACAACCCACACAAGTCACCACGAATCAGGCCACGACACAAAGCCATCGGATGATACAGGTTCATTCGTGTTCCCTCACGAGCCATTCAACCCGTCTCCACCCCCAGAGCCTACTCCGCCCGGAAACAACTAGCTAATCCCTCCAAGTCAAGAATCAGTCCGCGACAGGGTGGGCAGACGAAGCCCGACTCTTCGCAGCCTAGTCATTTTTCCATATTTCTTGTCGATACAACCCTTCGATCATCTTCTGCTTAAAGAGCATCGAATCACTCTGACTAACGATGGAGGAGGGGGGTTTCTTGGGAGTGATGCTTACGCCGATTCTGAAGAGAGAGCAGATCAGTCTCAACGCTCTCAAAGGCAAGTCCTTCGCGATCGACGCCAGCATTGAAATCCACCAGTTCTTGGCGCTCGTCAGAAAACGAGACGGTAGCCTCTTCACCGACTCCCAAGGACGAGTAACCTCCCACCTTATCGGTCTGCTCACGAGAACCAGTCGGCTGATAGCCGATTTCAACATGAAGCCAGTCTTCGTCTTCGACGGAAAACCAAACCCGTTGAAGAGGAGAACAATAGAGATGCGGCGGGAAGCGCGAAAGAAAGCGGAAGCGGAGTATGTCAAGGCTGTTACGAAGAAGGATTATGCGAAGGCATGGTCAAAGGCTGTCATGACTGGTCGTGTCACCGGATCAGTATTGGACGATACGAAACGACTTCTAACATTGATGGGAATTCCTTGGCTTGAAGCCTTGGAAGATGCGGAAGCCCAAGCCAGCCACATGGCGGCTAGAGGAGACGTTTGGGCTGTCGGAAGTAAGGACTACGACTGTCTGCTCTACGGCGCCCCTATCCTCGCGCGATACTTGACCTTGACAGGACGCGAGTGGCTTCCGGCACAGCGACGATCACGACCGCTAATTCCGGAACTAATCAAGCTCTTCGAGAATCTGGCACTGCTAGAAATAACACGTGAACAACTTGTAGATCTCGCAATCCTCGTCGGAACAGACTTCAACGAGGGCGTGAAAGGAATTGGGCCGAAGAAAGCCCTAAAACTAGTCCACGATTACGGTTCAATAGAACAAATGCCGGAAGAGATCAGATCAAAACTGACAGAAGATCCGAACAGTGTTCGTCGGGTCTTCTTGAAACCAAGAGTTCTCGAAGAATATGTGCTGAAGAGGTCTCCACCAGATCGTAATGGACTCGTCAAGTTTCTCTCAGAGGAGCGCGGTTTCAACAAGGAAAGAGTAGAGCGACTGACAGAGCGGCTCATCAGGAGAGGCGAGAAAACAGACGCTGGTTTGGAGAACTGGCTCAACTAGAAAGACAGCCCGCTGGGTTCTCGATTGTCGCGCAACTCTGCCGATCTCTTGAGGAGACCACTAAGAGGAACGAGAAGATTCTTCTCATCAGCAAAGTTCTCAGGAAAGTCAGATCTGAGGATGTCTCCTCTGTCACCTTGTTCTTGGCTGGAAAGCCGTTCCCAGAGGCTGATCCTCGCGTCCTAGAGATAAGCTACGCCACCCTCTCGACGGCTGGGAAAACGATGAGTCAGACACTTCTCACCGAAGACGCGAATCCGCTGACAATAACAGAGGTCTTCAGTACTCTGGGAAAGCTTGCCGAGATAAGGGGAGTCGGCTCTAAGGAGAAGAGACTGGCACTCCTGAGCTCGTTGCTAAGCAGGACAGCGCCGCTTGAGACGGAGTATCTTAGCCGAATGTTGCTAGGCGAGATGCGAATCGGTGTGGTTGAGGGAGTCTTGTTAGACGCAATCGCCGAAGCCTCAGGAGCTTCCAGACAATTGGTCAGGCGTGCACATATGCTGCACGGAGACATCGGAGATGTCGCGAGGATTGCTATGACCGAGGGGTCTGCAGCTCTCGAGAAAGTGGGCCTGCGACTCTTCGTCCCGGTCAAGCCGATGCTGGCCGAGATGGCAGATAGCATCCCTCAAGTCCTCGCCGAACACAATGAAGGTAGCGCATTCGAATACAAGCTCGATGGCGCGAGAATCCAGATTCATAGAAGACAAGGTCGAGTCAGAATTTTCAGCCGACGACTTACAGATGTCACCGACAGTATTCCGGAAATGGTCGACTATGCCAAGACCAGGGTAAGAGCATCAGAGTTCTTGATAGAAGGAGAAGTTGTCGCTCTAGGAGAAGGCGGAAAGCCAGTTCCGTTTCAGGATCTAATGCGTAGGTTCCGCCGGGTCCACGAGATCGAGGACATGGTCGAGAAAATCCCTCTACGACTCTATCTCTTCGACATCCTCCAATCCGGAGGAAAGACCCTGATAGACCTCCCCTACACGGAGAGATGGGAAATACTCGCTAGCCTTGCACCTGCCGAGTCTCTTGCTCCCCGAATCGTCACTCGGGACCCCAAGATCGTGGAAGATTTCATGCAGTCGGCGCTGAAAGAAGGTCATGAAGGCTTGATGGCGAAGTCGCTCACAAGCGACTACTCTCCAGGTGCACGGGGTAAGAAGTGGTTCAAGATCAAACCGGCTGACAGGCTTGATGTAGTTATCGTGGCCGCAGATTGGGGGAGTGGGAGAAGAGTGGGTTGGCTGAGCAACTACCATCTCGCGGTCAGGGACGATGAGACTGGCGAATACCTAGTTGTTGGGAAGACGTTCAAGGGGTTGACCGACGTAGAGTTTGAGATGATAACGAAGCGGCTCCAAGAATTGAAAACCAAGGAGTCTAAGTGGACAGTTCATGTGAAACCAGAGATCGTAGTAGAGGTTGCGCACAACGAGATTCAGAAGAGTCCCCGATACAAGTCAGGATTCGCTCTGCGGTTTGCAAGGATCGCGAAGTTCAGAGACGACAAGACCCCCGAAGAAGCCGACACCATCCAACGGCTACGTAAGCTGTACGAAAAACAGTTTGAAAACAAGGGACGAATGCTAAAGGAAATCCCTTGAAGCTAGCGGTTCTTTTCAGCGGAGGCAAGGATAGCACCTACGCCACTTGGGTTGCTGAACATCAAGGCTGGGACGTGGAAGCCCTTGTGAGCGTTCTGCCGACAGGGGTTGAGTCCCTCATGTTTCACTTCCCCAACGTGCGTTGGACGAGAATTCAAGCCGAGGCAATGGGTCTTCCCCATCGTACTATCGAAGCTGGCAAGGACGAACTGTCGAGCCTTCTAGAAGGACTTGACAGAATACGAGATACGTTTGGGATAGATGGAGTTGTAACAGGCGCTATTGCTAGCGACTATCAGAAATCACGGATCGACCAAATCTGTGACACATTAGGCATCAAAAGCTTCGCTCCGCTCTGGCACAAGGATCCAACGATACTTGTAACCGACTTAAGAGCTGCGGGTTTCAAGATCATCCTCTCTGGTGTCGGAGCTGCAGGTCTAGACAAGTCATGGCTGGGGCAGGAGCTGACAGACGAGCGATGGGCTGTGTTGGAGAAGCTGTCGAGAAAGCATGGGATACATTTGACGGGCGAAGGGGGCGAGTACGAAACCTTTGTTCTTGACGCTCCCCACTTCAATAATCGGATTAGCATCGAGAAGACTCACTATGAGTGGGACGGACAGAGCGGCTACTTGGTTATCGAACAAGCTTCGCTAATGCATAAGTCGGCGAACTGAGGCGTTGACCCCTTCTTCGATCTTCGCAGGGTCCAGTCGAAGATACTTCCTGTCTTTCATCAGAACCTTACCATCCACAATGGTAGTGTCGACATTGTAGCCGCTCGCAGAATAGACGAGGTCAGAGATTACCGTCTCCTTTCCGTGGATAGGCATCATATTGGGCTCCTTCAGATCAACAAGTACTAGATCTGCCTGCTTGCCTTTCTCGATGCTGCCTATCTCCTTCTCCTTGCCGATCGCGCGTGCTCCGTCGATGGTGGCCATGTCGAGTACTCTCTGGGCACTTGCTACCTTCGGGTCCCACCGGTGAGCTTTGTGAGCTAGAGCGCAGACTTTCATGGTATCGAACATGTCAAGGCTATTGTTGCTCGCGGGTCCGTCGGTTCCAAGACCTACGGGCACTCCTGCCTCCCACATCTCGGGCAGTGGGGCAACGCTTCCTCCTGCAAGTTTCATATTGGAGACGGGACAGTGCGCAACTCTGACGCC
>VBAX01000085.1:10484-17659 GCA_005883075.1 Candidatus Bathyarchaeota archaeon
ATCGTTCATAAAGCCAATCTTATCCAGATAATCTACCTCGCGCGATTTCTTATCTCGTTCAAACTTCGCCTGTTCCCCTCGGGTTTCTGCGATATGGATGTTAACGAGGACTTTCTCCTTGTCTGCCTCCTTTCGACACCAGAGAAGCGTCTCCTCACTGCAGGTATAGGGAGAGTGAGGACCAAAGGCAAACGAGATTCTCGGTGACTTCATCGCGCGGACCAGTTGGAGCAACTTCAGGGAGCTCTTTCGCTCTCGTTCTTTTCCTTCTTGCGTAGGGGGATCAATCATTCCGTAGGAGAGTATTCCTCTTAGGCCTGCCTCTTCTGTAGCCTTGGCAACGTCCTCCATGTGAAAGTACATATCAACGAAACATGTGGTTCCGGTTCTCGTCATTTCCATCGCCCCAAGAAGCGCGCCGTGGTAGCACATTTCGCCTGTAAGTCTCTTCTCTAGGGGCCAGATCTTTTTCTCCAGCCACTGTTGAAGTTCGAGATCATCAGCGTATCCCCGGAAGAGAGTCATGGAGAGATGCGTATGCGTATTGATCAGACCTGGAATCACTACTTTGCCTCTACAATCGATAACTTCGTCGTTCCGGGACCCTTGGGTTATGCCCATGTCCCGAATGGTTCCATTGTCATCAATGCTAACAGAGGAGTTTCGTAGAACGTCTCGATCAGGGTTTTGGGTGATGACCCAATCGCAGCCTTTCAGGAATAGCCCCATTGATTCTATGCCTCTGCGCGAAGCTGGGTTTGAGAATGGAGCCCTTTTGAAGGCTTGTAGGGTGCATCTAGAAGCGCTCTAACGCTTAGAGCCTTGACCTTGCCAATTCCAGCTCCGACCGCCATTTCCGTAACCGAAGCGCTGAATGTTTGTCTTAGTGATCCAAAGTGGGATAGTAGCTGTTCAGCTGTTCGCGGTCCGATACCAGGTACGGAACCGACGATGGATTCCTGAAGTCTCCTAACGTCTTGAGACCTCGGCTTGCGAACAATCAAAGGAGGTGGCCCATGGCGACCTTTGTATCGTCCACCTTTCCCAAGAGTGATCAAAAACTCAGCGGTCTCTTTTGCATCATGTGTGAAAAAACAGTGCATATCAAAATCCAGGACCGCAGAAATCAGCGCGCCCCAAAGAGAACGCGGGTTCCGGGATCTCTTGAGCTCATCGTCCAAGCTGCCTTCGACGACCAGAATCTTATCTCTGTAGGACTCACCTATTCTGTAGGCCTGGTCGAATAGCCTCCCGCTGAATAACGATGAGACGAAATCCCGGGCGGATTTTCGCTCCACAGCATATTCGCCCACTACGTAATCCGCTACCTCAAGGACACGATACTCAACAGACACTCCCTTCGATCGGAGCTCATCAGGAACTCCCGAAGGCTTCTCCCTTTCATCAACCGCTATCCGAACCATCATCAGTCCGAGATCTCATGATACCGTCATCACAAAAGACTATGCGATCGAATTGAGACTCAGATCGTGGTGTTGAGGTCATCCGTTGCCGTACGTTGTGGTTTCGAGCGAGAAAAAAGGGTCTTTGGAAAGCAATCCTCAAAAGTAACCGTTCCCGTTTTTCGCGTCGGCCTTGATGGGCATCCCGAAATCGGCCGTCAACCAGCTGTTGAAGGAAAGCGAAGACCACGCATGTCGTGAGGCACCTGAGATCTGCGTTAAGGTCATGGCTATCGCAAACCTCCCGACTCTATACGGTGACTATCAGGCGGTCGCGTTCTGGAACAATTTCGACAAGAAGGAGCATGCCGCGTTTGTCCATGGCGATATCTTCGAGAGAGAGGATGTTCCAGTAAGGCTGCACTCCGAGTGTCTTACAGGGGATGCTATCGGCTCTTTACGTTGCGACTGCCGAGAGCAGCTTCAGGAGTCCCTCACGCGAATCGGCAAGATGGAGCGGGGGATAGTTCTCTATTTGAGGCAGGAAGGCCGGGGAATCGGTTTCGTCAACAAGATCAAGGCCTACCAGCTGCAGGATACGGGTTTCGACACTGTTGAGGCGAACAAAAAGCTGGGCTTCAGGCCTGACGAACGAGACTACGACATTGCAGCACACATGCTGATGTCGCTTCACGTGAAATCGGTCAAGCTTCTGACGAACAATCCGGATAAGCTGAAGGATTTGCAGCTTCACGGAATCAAGGTGGCTGAGAGAATACCTGTTGTGATGCCACCCAACCAGTTCAACAAGTTCTATCTGGAGACGAAAAGGAAGAAGCTGGGCCATATACTGGATATAGAACAGCGCGACGATCTAGCCTACCCTCATAGTCTGGACTGAAACTAGCTGCTTCGGGTTCCCCGACTTTTCAGCCCCTCCTCTTCGAGTTTGATCTTGTAATTATCAATCAACTTCCTCTGGTTCGTATCGAGCTTGCGGACCCACTCATATCTTTCGGTTATCCGGAGATAGAACCCAAACGGATCGACTATCCTGAAATCACGACGTCCCCATTTCTTTAATTGCAAGGGTTGAACGATCTTTGCGAACTTCTTTACACTCTTGTAGAGTCGTTCCACCTGGTCAGCTGGAATGATTATCTCTACTCCAAAACCACACTTTGTGGTTTTCTTGAACCGTCCGAAGTACGAGTGGGAGTACACTTTCTGGCTACCGCCATAAAAGTTGATGACACTTCTCTTTCTCTTCATTACAAGATAGTCTTCAGTTCGCCACAGGAGTTTGAAACCCAGTCTCGAGTAGAACTCGATTGCTCTCTTGAAGTCCGGGACGTGAAGCTCAATATAGACATCCGTTAACATTGCCATCGGCCATGGTTAGAACGGTGGAATTATTTGAAGACCCGAACGTTCCCTTAGCCCAACTATCGGAATTCTACAAAGTCGAGGGAAGTCCCCACACTTACCTGATGTTTGTTACAACCATCGACGGCGTTGCTGTTCCCCTCGAATCTGGCCAGCGTGGAGGGTCCGAGATTGCGCTCCGACACTTGAAGAATAATCCCATAGCCGCTGGGGGTCTCGCCGACAATAGAGCGCTTCAGTACGGATGGGCGACGGCCGATGCGGTCTTGGGAGGTGCCGGAATCTTGAGAGACAACCCGGCGGCGACTTGGTATCCCCGGGACAAAGATCTTCAGGATCTCTTGAGGGGTCGTAAGCCGGTCCGGGCAGTTGTAACTGGTAGCGGAGAGGTCGATCTGAGACATCCCGTATTCAACCCACAGAAGGGCCAGTGGAAACCGGTCGTTTTTACCACAAGAAAAGGAGAAGGGAAGCTTAAGAATCAAGCAAAACGGTTGAAAGCCAACAGGGACAACCCTCTTCAGCCTCCCGAAACGTATGCCGTTGGAGACACAAGTGTAGACCTTGCCAAGGCTGTAGGGATTTTGAAGAGAGACTACAGGACAAAGCTGCTGGATATCCAGGGCGGGCCGATCCTGGCAGGTGGCGCTGTCAAGGCGATGTTGGTTGATGAGGTCAGGCTTACTGTTTCCCCGCAGATTATGGGTGACCTTAACTCCGAGGGAAGAAGAAGACCTGGTTTTGTAACGGGGATCCATTTTGGATTGGAAGACTCTCCACTGGCAGAGCTTGAGGCTTTGGGGGTCTCGGGGAGTCATATCTTTCTAAGATACCTGATGAACTATAGGAACTAGGAGAGACTGGAAATGGAAATGTTTGCGATGAGAGAATTCCAGTTTTCCTCGGCTGCCTCGCTGGATGTTGATGAGAAGGCGATGCAAGGGCACAACTACGAGCTCAGGGTCATTGTTAAGGGAAATCCTGACTCACGAGGAGTGATTCTAGACACGAGGATTATCGAGAGAATCGTCAACCAAGAGATAATTGGGAAATTGGATAAGAAAAACTTGAATGAGGTTATTCCCAATCCGACGATGGAACGTATCTCTGTGTGGATCTGGAACCGGCTCAAACCATCTATCAAGGAGCTGCACGAGGTTAGAGTCTGGGAAAACAGGAAAAAAGGAACTAGTGTTATCTACAGAGAGAATTGACTAGGCCCTAGTTAACATCGGGCCCGGTCCCAGCAGATTCTCTGGTAACCCAGTTTTGCATCTTATTCTCCAAGACGTCCAAGGCTAGTGCGCCGTCGCCGAGGAGTTCGTCGTGGAATTTGCGAATGTCGAAACTCGGGCCTAGTATCTTCTCCGCCCTTGACCGTAACTCGCTTATCTTGAGCTGGCCGATCTTGTACGCGAGGGCTTGACCGGGCCAGGCAATGTATCTATCGACTTCAGACGTTATGTTGAGTTCTGAGAGAGCTGTATTCTCGAGGAAGAATTGGATCGAGCGTTCTCGTGTCCAACGCTTGTGGTGGATTCCTGTGTCTACGACTAGGCGGGCTGCTCGCCACGCGTCGAAGCTTAGTCTCCCGAAATCAGAAAGTGCATCTTTGTAGAACCCAACCAGCTTAGGGAGTTCCTCTGAATATAGACCCCAGCCTTCGATGAACGCTGTATATCCTCCATATCTCCTAAACTTCGGCAGATCAGTCAATTCCTGCTGAATTGCTAGTTGCAGGTGGTGTCCAGGCACGGCTTCATGGTACGCCAGTACCTCCATCGTGTACTTGGGCCGTTGTTCGGGGCGGAATGTGTTCACGTAGAAGTAGGCTGGACGCGACCCGTCTTCAGGTGGACGGTAGTAGTACGCGTCTGGGGCGGCCTCGGCTCTGAACGGTTCAATTTCTCGGAATCCGTATTTTGCCTTAGGCATTCTTCCGAACAATAAGGGAAGCTTCTTGTCCATCTGTTCCAGAATTTTCTTGAAGCCGGACAGTAGTTCGGAAGCCGAGGTGTTGTAGTGTGATCTGTCCTTTCTTAGGGACGCGATGAACTCTTGAAGAGAGCCCTTGAAACCAATCCGGTGTACTATCTCACGCATTTCACTGTGTATGCGCGAGAGCTCTTTGAGTCCCAGTTCGTGAATCTCGTTCGGTGAAAGGTTTGTGGTAGTGTAGTGTTTAACAGTGTAGGCGTATCGTTCGGTTCCGTCGGGAAGAGACCAGATACCCACGTCCGTTCGACATGCTGACAGGTATTCTTCCTTGAAGAAAGCGAGGAGCTTTTCAAAAGCTGGGACAACCATTTGTCGGATTGCCTCCTCAATGTTGTTCGTTGTGCGACGTGCGTCCGTTGAACCGATTCCTGATGGAATGTTCTCAATTGCCTTGTAAAGTTCGAGGCTCTTGGCGTCTTGAACAGCGTTAGCTTCCAATTGGGGAATGATCTTTTCCGCAGTCACCCTCGCAAGAACAATCTTAGCTCGTATTCCGCTTCGCATGCTCTGAATCACCTGGTTTACAAGTCGGGGAAAGGCTCGAAGACGGCTGGAAAAATTCTCGAAATCCGAGAGCGACCCGAATGGATGATAGGTGACTAGCTCGGGAATGTCGATCTGCAGTCCGGATTGCTGGGTCATAGGCGTGAGATAAGGACGGAACTTCGCCGCTTCTAGATTGTCTTCTAGTTCACGTTCGAAGAGTTCATAGTTGAGTAGCTCTGGTTTCGAGGATGGTTTCTTGATACTCCTCAACTGGTCAAGATATTTCTTTGACTGAGCGACTCGGCGATGGAAAGCGTCCTCCGAAGCGTCTTCCAAGGATCCGTCATATCGATGGTCCCCGAGATAGGTTGCGTTGAGAGGATACTCTTTGAGGATAAATTCCCAATAATCGTCGTACAGTTGGTTAAGTTGAGTTACGACATCACTAGGGGAGACTGATTTCCCGCGCAGCATATCTGTCGTTTGGCAACTAGGACGTTAGATTCTATTTAGGCGCAGGGATCTGGGTAAGAGGTTGAAACCCCACGCCGCGAGGAAGCAGGTCCTGTCTACTCTTTCTTGACGTTGAGCAAGAGTCCTTGCTGTTTGAACCACGCGGAGAGTGTGTCAGTCAACTGGTCGAATTGTTTGTTAACCTTTCTCATCCCAAGGAGTCCTCCTGTAGCGCCTGAGCCCACCTTGATCAATCTGAGGGTTCCACCCTCGGTGGCGGGGTATATTTCAAACGTTACGCTATGATGCTGAGCCATCGCGCCAAGCAGAATATTGGCTCCCTTGCTTCCTTTCTCCGCTTTTCCTTTCGTGGGACCGTCCCATTGGATTGTGAACCCGTTGGATGTGAACGCTTGAAGGGCCAGGTTCTGAATATTCTCCACTGACCCCTTTACCGCAATGTCAGCATACTTAGCCAAGCTACCTTCTCAACCCAATACGGAAGACTCTTGTCGCGGATAAATTCGTTGCGCCTCGGATTCGAAACTCCCAACCGCAAAGACTCCTGGGGGATTCGAGAAGACTAATTACGAGAGATGGCAAGAATCAGCCAAATGGCCGGCAAAGACTTCAGTGCAGCTATGACCTACCACGAAGCTACAAAGCACTCCGAAGTCAGTATAGGAGCGTCCGCCCACTACCTCGACTGGGACAACAAACCTGCACAGTTCAAAGAATACAAGAATCTCGCTTCTATCGCCCTTCCACGCAACTTTCCTCGCCCTGAAAAGAACTCTATCAAGGCAATTAAGGGAGAGAAGAAGGATGCAGACGTCAAAAAGATCGACATAGGGGTGCTCTCCGAGCTTCTCTTCTTTTCCGCCGGTCTTACACGAAAGATGAGATTTGGCAAGGAGGTCTATTACATGCGGGCTGCGTCCGCGACAGGTGCCCTGTATCCCATCGAACTCTACGTAATCTCCGGTCGAATTCCCGGCCTAGAAGCAGGAGTATATCACTTCAATCCTTTGCACTTCTCGTTAGTGAAGCTGCGAGAGGGAGACTATCGAGCCGCACTGGATTACGCAGGCAGCTCTGATAGCTTGTTCGCACCGCTCACCTTGGCATTCACATCACTGGCATGGAGGAACGCATGGAAGTATGAAGCGAGATCCTATCGTCACTGGTTCTGGGACTCGGGAGTTATCGTCGCCAACCTTCTCGCCACCTCGAACTCAGCCGGCATAGCCGCCAAAGCCATTCTAGGCTTCGCCGATTCCGAGATCGACCAGCTTCTGAGTCTGGAGGCAAAGAAAGAGGCAACCGTTGCCCTGGCAGTTGTCGGAATTGATCATAACCCAAAGGCTCTCAGACTACGTCAACCAATCCCAAGTCTTGCCCTAGAGATCAATCCCCTATCACGTGAGGAGGTTGACTATCCACTAATTT
>VBAX01000144.1:0-2130 GCA_005883075.1 Candidatus Bathyarchaeota archaeon
ACATTACCGGGAAAGATTGAAAACCGCATAGTCGCGAGCCCAGTTTTTATAGACCAACCTCCACCGACCGAAAGGTCGAACCGCCGCAAAGGCGGCACGTCTCTGATACTTGGCCCATCCAACGCCTGGTTACGAATCACCAATATCTCCAATCCCTGTTTTTCAATAGCTGAACTGAAATGGCGGAAATTGATCCAGGCACTACTCGACAGGCCAGAAAGCCGTCAGTTGTGAAAGCGTTGCTGCTCACAATCTTTGTCTCAGCAATGTTATTTTCTAGTTGGACTCTTCTTAAACCCCTCCTCTCAGCCTCCCTCCAAGGATACATCCAACAGGGAATCAAATTCAGCGTTTCGAACTTTCAAATCGATATTGCAATAGCCGGGCTGACTGGACTACTAACAACGCTTTTCCTCCAAGGCCGACGACGCTCAAGAAAGAACAAGGCTAGTCGATTGAAAATGACCACAATGACCTTCGGAAGTGCAAGACCTCTTCACCCCCTTATGATGACCCAGAGACCGGCTAGGGACGCGAAATTTGTAATCCGAAAGACACGCAATCCGGGGAGAATCTCCCGGAACCGAATGGGCGAGAGACTGGCGCCCAGCTATGTAGGCGGACCCGAAACAGAGACCTCGACTCAACCCTGATTCATTACTGCGCCGGACGCATCCCGTCATGGAACCACTTCGCAAGGCTAACCTGGTTCGTGTTTCCGTACTTCTCAACTTGGACGATTCCGCGCTCTGACAATGCCGCGACCACTCTGTGCGTTTTCAATCGTGATAGACCCGCTTCCTTCGTGATGTACTTTTGCAAGTAAGTGCCCCCATGCGCATCTAGAACATTGACGATGCTTCTTTCTTCAGGCTTGAGAGTTTTCAGGACCATGGCCGTGTTTTCTTTCCCGTTACCGTTGCCGGGTGCGTAGTAGTTTTTCATCTCGGGTAGTACCAGGAAATAGATGACCCCAACCATGCTGGCTAGTACTGTGCAGAGAAATAGAAGCGAGGAAAACAATACCAGAAATGGAAAGGTGGCTGGGAATCCTTTCGTGAGAAGTTGAGAGAGAACTTCCAAGGGTGATTCTGTGGGGGTTAGGATTAGGGCGAGGATGTATCCCGAGACTGCGAGTCCACCCGCAGCCGATGCGAGCATTATCAGGAGGATCTGTAGTTTCTCCATATCTTCGCCTCACCCTTCTCCCGTCGCGTTAGTCCGATCCGTTCTCGCTATTGCGGGGGTGTTGTTGGTGCTGTTGGTAGTGGTTTCCATCTGAGGGTCATTATTCCGCCGACTATTCCCAGAACTGATCCGACGATGAAGCCTCCGAAGCCGAAGAAGCCTAGGATGCTGAAGACCAGTACCAGTATGCCCCACGTCTGTCGCTGGTTAGGCTTTAGGCGCAACAGTACGGCGGACATCGTGACGATGATGCCACAGATGAGGCCGAATACTGCGATTGCTCCGACGAAGCCTGCGGCGAGAGAGCCGGGACTGCCTGTGTAGCCTCGTGGCGTAGTGAAGTTAGCGTAGTTGAGATGTGGCAAAATGACTATGCTGATGGTCAGCAGGAATATGTCAAAGAGTACTATCAAAGCGCCTCCTACGAGAGCTAGTATCGACGGAATGTTTGGGTATTCGACGGTTGTTCTTGACGACATTTTGATTTCTTACCTCCAGCCTTACCACGTGTTGCAGAAAGGGGAAATACGTTGGGTGAAACGATCTTGATACGACCACTCAGATAGCTGGACGACTAGAGACATCCGTTCCGGCCAGTCTACTAGTGTGACTTAGACAAGACTTCCGGTTCGACCAGCCCAATTCTGAATCAAGCCCGAACGCTTCGCGAATCTAGTATACAGATCCGACGTCCCCCCCTTCTTCCAGCGAACCATGTAGCATGGTAGACTACGTCCTCCCAGGACTGCACTACTATCTCCCTGCTACGCCGGAAGAAAGCAGATATCGAAGAGCGCTATCACGATCCCTCATGAGAGATATCGTAGTCAAAGAACTAACGCCGTCTCTGAGAGACGACTTTCTACTGTTCTTCGACAGTGTTGCATTCGCGGACAATCCTGACTGGTCTGACTGTTACTGCTCAGCCTATCATTTCACAAA
>VBAX01000144.1:2143-4283 GCA_005883075.1 Candidatus Bathyarchaeota archaeon
ATTTCACAAACAACAGGGGAAAGGCCGAGAGTCGTCGCGAGGCGTCAAACCTCGTCGAAGAGGATAGAATGCACGGATTCCTCGCCTACGATGGTGGAAAGCCGGTTGGCTGGTGTAACGCGGCTCCTCGCAGCAGTTACCCCGGAGTCCAGTGGCTGATGAGCCCCGGTCCCGATAAATATGAGAAAGTCGGTTCAATAGTCTGCTTCGTCATAGCCTCTACACATCGCAACCAAGGAGTCGCATCACACCTACTGAACGCTGCATGCAAGAAGTTTTCCGAAAAAGGATTAGAATTCGCTGAAGCCTATCCGGTCAAGAAGCCACAGTCGGCCGCTTACAACTTTCCAGGCCCCCTGTCAATGTACCTCAAGAACGGCTTCAGCACACACCGCGATGCTGACTGGTACCTGGTAGTGCGAAAGCGACTCGAAGCACCGGGCTGAGCCACAGCGTCTCCTTCTAGCAAGAAGTCGTCTATCAGATAGAGGTCAAAGACCTTCATCTCATTGGATTTTGAATGCGAATTTGAGCTAGCAACATCTTAGGACCGCAAACATCTCTCGTAAAAAATCCCCTTTCTTCTGTATTAAGGCAAAAACTACGACGTTAGCGGTGCGCGGCGGGTGAATCCCGCGGTTCCCTTTCCTGAAAACTTGTAGAGACAGTTTACTCAACTAAGCGCTCCCCAATGACGATCCGACAGTGATTGGGAATGGCGTCGTGGAAACCGCTACGTAGGAACAGAATTGTTGTCTCTGGATTGGCCCTTCTCGTGCCTGGAATGTTCATCCTGCTTCTAGGATTCGGGGCTCTCATCAATCACTCGGTGCTATGCCTCGTTCATCCTGGTGGAGGGGACTGCCCCGTTGATCAGTATCAGATTGTATTGTTGGCGCCTTTTTACCCCATCGGCGTTGAACTGATGATGATAGGATCGATCATAGTTGTCGCAGGCTCAACCCTTTCGGTTCTGGGCTCAAAGAGGCCAGGGAAGATGCCGGGTGTACCAGCAACCTAGTAAGCCTGCTCCGGCCAGAACAATTGTCTCCACGGTTTTCTTCGAATTCGCATAGATTAGATGTCGAGTTTTCAGACGAAAGAAGGTCGGCCCGGCATTAATTCGCAAGGCTTGGTGGTAGCTCGGGGGGAGATTCGACTTCTAGGTCGAATATACCAAGAATGGCCAGAACTATTCTCCACAAGTTCAGTCCCTCCAAGCTCCCGACAGTGACTATAATGGGCCGGTTACGATCGACCTCTTCACGCCATGGATCTGACCTTTCTTAATTCTTGTTCAGGCCATTTTCTGTGCCTGAGCAGTCTGGTCGTACCAGCGCAGAACCCGTAGGGCGCGAAGAGTGTTCCACCTGCTGGGCCGACTATCGCCGTCCTCAAGCGCAAAGTAGACCTTGCCGGGATGCGTGTTCTCCAGCAGCCAAGTACCATCAGACTGCCGCTTGGAACGGAGCAAATTGACTGCTTCATCCATCCGCGGGTCCGGCGCTTCTCCGACCGAGCGGAAGTATTCGAGGCCGCGCAGCACATCGTACTTCCATTGGGTTGGAAAGGAGAATTGATGCCAGGCCGGGTTGATGATCTCGCCGGTGCTCTTTCGTCGGAACAGTTTTCGTTCGAGGAGGTACTCCTCGCCCCGGTGCCGAGCCGCGATGGATTCCTTGGAGCCACCGGTTGCCCGCTCGTAGGCCAATAGTCCTTCCAGGACGTTGATCGTGGTAGCGAACGACGAACGGACGGAACCGTTCTCAACCTCGCAGTTCCACCCGCCGTCCTTGAGCTGCTCGGCAAGTAGGCGGGCGACTATGGCATCCACGTTTTGGTCGAAGTAAATGCCCAATGTGACGACCCTGCCATTGATGCATGGCTCGACTTCGCCGTTGAAGAACGGTTGCCCCGCATGCTCCCAGCGGCAGCCGTCTCTGACCATCGCAACCGCTCGGCGTACGCGGTCAGAGTGCGGGTCAATTCCGAAATCATGAAGTAGTTGGAGTGTTGGCAGTGTGGAGATCCATGGTTGGCCCTGGTTCTTGACGGACTGGTAGATGCTCTGCGATGGGAAGCAGGCGCCTCCCGCCCATTGGCCGTCTTCGCCCTGCTGGTCAAGCAGTCTGGCACCCCA